>DATGHB010000017.1:0-10870 GCA_035308265.1 Roseiarcus sp. | reverse complement strand
CGAGATTTCGATCCAGCTCCAACGCGTGCTCGCATTCGGCGATGCCTTCTGCAGCGCGCTTGGTGTACACGTCGACAATCGCCAAGTACAAATGCGCGCGCGCGTGATCTGGAACCGACGCCAAGGCTTTGGTCAATTTCGCTTCGGCCGCCGCGAAAGCCGCCTCGGGATCGGCCGCGAACAAGAATGCGCCCGCTCTAACATCCGCGCGCGCCGATCCAATGAGCGCCTCGATATTGTTAGGGTCGGCGGCGAGCGCACGATCGAAAAAGCCGCGCGCTTGCGCCACGGCGTCAGGGGTCGCGCCCTTATTGAGCCCAGCCATACCCCGAAAATAGAGGTCCATCGAGTCGGGGCCCGGCGCCTGTTCGGCGCGTCGCGCCTCGGCGGCGACGAGTTCGGCGTTCAGCGTGCCCGCTAGCCGCGCGACGATTTCGTCCTGCATGTCGAAGAGATCGGCGAGCGGCTTGTCGAACCGCTCGGCCCAGAGATGATTGCCGGTTTCGGCGTCGATGAGCTGCACGTTGACCCGCATGCGGCTTCCGCCGCGCTGGACGCTGCCCTCGAGGACATAGCGGACGTTCAGCTCGCGCCCGATCGTTTTCACGTCGAGCGGCTTGTCTTTGTAAGCAAACGCCGTGTTCCGGGCGATCACGACCGCGCCGCGTATCCGCGAGAGATCGGTTGTGAGGCTCTCCGTGACCCCGTCGGCGAAAGGCTCATGGGCCGCGTCGCCGCCGATATTGGCGAAGGGCAGCACGACGAGGGACAAGCGCGGCGGCTCGCGCTTCTCGACGTGCGCAAAGCTCGGCGCTGGCGCTGCGGTTGCGGAGCCGGGACCCAGCGCGTAGACGCGCATCGGTCTGGCGATGTTTTTCAGCGCCTTCTCGCCGATGTCGACGAAGGCTTCCTTCAGCTTGTCGCGCACCTGACGCCAAGCGTCCTCGGAGAGGCAGACGCCGCCCGGCTCTGCGAGACCCTCGAGCCGGGCGGCGACGTTCACCCCGTCACCCATGAGATCGCCATCGCTTTCCTCGACGACGTCGCCCAAGTGAATTCCGACCCGGAATTCGATGCGCTTGTCCGGCGCGACGCCGGCATTGCGCTCGACCAAGCCGTTCTGGACTTCGACTGCACAACGAACGGCGTCCACGACGCTCCTGAACTCGATGAGGCTGCCGTCGCCGGTGCGCTTGACGATGCGCCCGTGATGGGCGGCGATGGCGGGATCGATCACATCACGGCGCAGCGCCCTGAGCCGCGTCAGCGTTCCTTCCTCGTCCGTCCCGGCGAGCCGGCTGTAGCCGACCACATCCGCGACTAGGATCGCAGCGATCTTGCGCGTTTCCGCCATGGGCAGCGCCTCGGGATTCAGCGATGCTATCATGAATGACGCGGCGGCGCTCTTGGCGCGAGCGGCGCAGGCGGCGCCGGGAGGGAAGGCGGCGGTCGGGGCGGCGAGAAACCGCGGGGACTGGTCGCCAAGCACGGGAGCCCCGCCTCCCCTTGACGCGCGCTGTCGCACGGATGCGTCGACTTGGGGCGCCGAAGTGAACGAAACGAGAAAATTCCAACCCTTTCCGTTCGCGGGGCGAGAGAGTATAGGACCGGCCGTTTTTCACGGCCCGGCTTGAGCCGGCGACCGCGAGGTCACACTTACGAATGTCCCAACCCATTTCGAAGGACGCCGTCCCGCCGCCGGCTTACGGCGCCGAGGGCGACCTGACCCATTCGTCCGGACATTTCTGGCTTCTCACGCTCGGCTCGATCGGCGTCGTGTTCGGGGACATCGGGACGAGCCCCCTATACGCGCTGCAGGCGGCGCTCGGCCAGTTCAAGGGTTCAGCGCTCCGACCCGCCGAAGTCATCGGCGTCGTCTCGCTCATCATCTGGGCGCTCCTGATTGTGGTCACCGCGAAATATGTGCTGTTCCTGATGCTCGCCGACAACAAGGGCGAGGGCGGCATTCTGTCCTTGAAGGCGCTGGCGCAGCGCGCGCTCGGGCAGCGCACGACGCTCGCCTTTCTGCTCGGCGTCGCCGGGTCCTCGCTGTTCTCGGGCGATGCCGTGATCACGCCGGCGATTTCCGTTCTGTCCGCGCTCGAAGGACTGAAGCAGGTCAACCCCGACCTTGCGTCATACATCCTGCCGGCGACGGTCGTCATCCTCGTTCTCCTGTTCGCCGGGCAGAGCCGAGGCACGGCTCGGGTCGCCGCCTTCTTCAGCCCGATCATGGTGGTGTTCTTCGCCGTCAACGCCGCGCTCGGACTGGTGCACATCGCTTCGGCCTGGGGCATTTTGCAGGCTTTGAGCCCACTTCCTGGCCTTGCGTTCATTTATGCCCATGGAACGCTTGGATTCGTTGTCGTGGGCAGCGTCTTTCTGGCGGTGACCGGCGCGGAGGCGCTCTATGCCGACATGGGCCATTTCGGACGCCGGCCGATCCAGGCGGCGTGGCTGTTCATCGTTCTGCCGGCCCTGATCTGCAACTATCTCGGCCAGGGCGCGCTCATTCTCAACGACCCGAAAGCGGTCGAAAACCCTTATTATCTGCTGGCGCCGGGTTGGGGCTTGGCGCCGCTCATTCTTCTGGCGACCGCCGCGACGGTGATCGCAAGCCAGGCCGTCATCACCGGCGCCTATTCGCTGGCCAACCAGGCGATCCAGCTCGGATTGCTGCCTCGTCTCGAAATCGTCCATACCTCTTCGACCCAGGAGGGGCAGATTTTCATTCCTCGCGTGAACCGGGTGCTGCTGTTCGGCGTCCTGGGGCTGGTGTTGCTGTTCCGCTCGTCAGCGGCCCTCGCCAACGCCTATGGCATCGCGGTCTCCGGAACGATGGTGGCGACGACGGCGCTTGCCTTCTTTGTCGTCTGGAAGTTGTGGCGATGGCCGCTCTGGGCGGCCCTGGCGCTGACCGGCGCGTTCATTTCCATCGACATCGGCTTTTTCGTCGCCAATCTCTACAAGGTCGCGGACGGCGGCTGGATTCCCCTGACCCTCGCCACCGCGATGTTCGTGCTCATGTGGACCTGGTCGCGCGGCAGCGCGATCCTGCTGGTTCGGACGCACCGGGACGCGATCCCAATGCTGGACCTGATCAAGATGCTCGAGAAGTCGAAACCGGTCAGGGTTCCGGGAACGGCTGTTTTCCTCACCAACGATCCGACCGCAGCGCCCTCGTCGCTCATGCATAATCTCAAGCACAACAAAGTGCTGCACGAACGCGTCATCATTTTGAACGTGCGCACCGAGACCACGCCGCGCGTGGCCGCCGCCCATCGATACGAAATGACCAGCCTCTCGCCCGATTTCATGCTGGTCACGCTTCATTTCGGCTATATGGAGCAACCCCACCTCCCGCGAGCGCTGGCGGCGATGCGCAAAGCCGGACTCAAGTTCGACATCATGACGACGTCGTTCTTCTTAGGGAGACGCACGCTAAAGGCGGCGCCCAACTCGGGCATGCCGCTCTGGCAGGACAAACTGTTCATCGCCATGACGAAACAGGCGGCGAGCGCCCCGGACTTCTTCAACCTGCCGTCCGATCGCGTCGTCGAACTCGGAGCCCAGATGAAGGTCTAAGCGCTGAGCCAGGCGCACCATGAAGATCTATCTCATCAACCTCGATCGCGACCAGGCCCGCCTTGCGCATATGCGCGATCAGCTGAACGGCGTCGGGTTCGACCGCATATCCGCTGTCGACGGGTCAAACGATCCGCCGACCACGATGGGCCTCACTCGTTTCGAACTGGCCTGCCTGGAAAGCCACAAGACCGCCTGGCGTCAATTCCTGGACGGTCCGGAGGTTCACGCCTGCTTTCTAGAGGACGACCTGCATATCTGGCCGGGGTTCGCATCGCTCACGGAAGGCGGCTCATGGATACCGTCGGACGCCCATTCGGTGAAACTCGACACCTATCTGCAAAAGGTCGAACTCGGAGAGAGACGGACTGCGATCGACGGGCGCGATGTCGCCAGGCTCTACTCGCGCCACCAGAGCAGCGCCGCCTACATCCTCACCCGTGAGGGAGCGGCCCGCTATCTCGACTTGACGGCCAACGCCACACTGCCGGCCGACTATGCGCTCTTCCCCAATCGTTCCAGGCGCCTCGGCTTGCGCATCTATCAGCTTTGTCCCGCGATCGCGATCCAGGATCACCTTCTGAAAGAAGGCCAGGGCCGCCGAGCCCTCGCAACCGCGATGGCCGAGGCGGGCGGGAGCCCGACGCGGCGTGTCTCCTCAAGGGCCGAGAAGCTCGGACGCGAGACCGTTCGTCTCGCGGGCCAGGTCGCGAGCCTTATGGAATGGACCTATCAGAAGGCGTTTCTGCGCCTCAAGACCACGACCGTCGGCGTTGGGTAAACCCGGACGCAGCGTCACCCGCCGATATTGAAGCTGGCCAGGGCAGCCATGTTGACGATGTCGGAATCCTTGCTCCCGAGCGAGACGATCTGCACTGGCTTCTCAAGGCCGACGATCAACGGTCCGATCACGGTGGCGCCGCCCAGCTCCTGCAGCACGCGGGTGGATATGGCAGCCGAGTGCAAGGCCGGCATGATCAGCACGTTCGCCGTGTCTTTCAGACGGCAGAACGGATAGGCCGCCATCAGCTCCTTGTTGAGCGCGACATCGGCGCCCATTTCGCCGTCGTATTCAAAATCGACCCGCTTGGCGTCGAGGATCCGCACCGCTTCCTTCACCCGGTCGGCGCGTTCGCCGGGCGGGTGTCCGAAATTGGAGAAGGCCAGCAACGCCACGCGCGGCTCGTAGCCCAGCCGGCGCGCCACGCCCGCCGCCTCGATCGCGATATCGGCGAGCTCCTCGGCGGTCGGCAGTTCGACGATGGCGGTGTCGGCGACAAGAATCGGGCGCCCGCGCGACAGGATGATCGAGACTCCGACGACCCGGTGGCCCGGCCTGTCATCGATGACGCGACGGACTTCCTCCAGCGCGATCGAGAAATTGCGGGTGACGCCTGTCACGATCGCATCCGCATCGCCGCGCGCGACCATGGCCGCGCCGAAGTAGTTGCGATCCTGGTTGATCATGCGTTGGCAATCCCGGAACAGATAGCCCCGCCTCTGCAACCGCTCGTAGAGAAATTGGGCGTAAATCGCGTTGCGGTGCGAAAGGCGAGCGTTGTGAATCTCGATGCCCTTGTCGGTGAGATCGAGGCCTGACGCATTGGCGACGGCTCGCACGCGCTCTTCGCGCCCGACCAGAATCGCAGCGCCGAGGCCCTGGTTGACGAATGAATAAGCGGCGCGGATCACCTGCTCTTCCTCGCCTTCGGCGAACACCACGCGTTTGGGGGCCCGGCGGACGCGCTCGATGATGAGCTGCATTGCGCCCGCGATCGGGTCGCGGCGGGCGGACAATTGCGCCTTGTAGCCGGCAAGATCGACGATCGGCCGCCGCGCCACCGCGGACGCCATTGCGGCTTTGGCCACCGCGATCGGCACGACGTGAATGAGGCGCGGGTCGAAGGGAACCGGAATGATGTACTCGCGGCCAAAGCGCGGCCTCGCGCCGCGATAAGCCGCCGCCACTTCGTCGGGGACGTCCTCGCGCGCGAGGTTGGCGAGAGCCTCGGCCGCCGCGATCTTCATCTCCATGTTGATCGTCCTGGCGCGCACGTCGAGCGCGCCGCGAAAAATATAGGGAAAGCCGAGCACGTTATTGACCTGGTTGGGATAGTCGGAGCGCCCGGTGGCGATGATCACATCGTCGCGCGCCCTCTTGGCGTCCTCAGGCGTGATTTCCGGGTCGGGATTCGCCATCGCGAAAATGATCGGATCGGGAGCCATGCCTTTGACCATGTCCGGAGTCAGCGCGCCCTTGGCCGAGAGGCCGAAGAAAATGTCCGCCCCTTTCAGCGCTTCCTCGAGCGTTCTGAGCGGCGTGTCGACCGCGTGCGCGGACTTCCACTGGTTCATGCCTTCCTGACGGCCGCGATAAACGACGCCCTTCGTATCGCACAGGAGGACGTTGGCGGGTTCGAATCCCATCGCCTTGATCAAGTCGAGACAGGCGATGCCGGCGGCGCCGGCGCCGTTGCAGACGAGCCGCGTCGTCCGAATGTCTCGCCCGGTCAGATGCATGGCGTTGATCATGCCGGCCGCCGCGATGATCGCGGTGCCGTGCTGATCGTCATGAAAGACGGGAATGTCCATCATCTCCCGCAAGCGCTCTTCGATGTAGAAGCACTCGGGCGCCTTGATGTCCTCGAGGTTGATTCCGCCGAACGACGGTCCCAGATACTTCACCGCGCCGATGAATTCGTCGGGGTCTTCCGTCCCCACCTCGAGGTCGATCGAATCGACGTCGGCGAAGCGCTTGAACAACACCGCCTTGCCTTCCATCACCGGCTTGGAAGCGAGCGCCCCGAGGTTGCCGAGGCCAAGGATCGCGGTGCCGTTGGAAATGACCGCAACCATGTTGCCGCGCACTGTATAATCATAGGCGGTCGACGGATCGGCGGCGATCGCCTTGACCGGAACAGCAACCCCTGGCGAATAGGCGAGCGACAGGTCGCGCTGAGTGGCCATGGGCTTGGTCGGCGTGATCTCAAGCTTGCCGGGACGCCCTCGCGAGTGAAACTGGAGCGCTTCCTGATCGGTGATCGAAGGGCGTTTGATCGGGCCGTCGACCCTGTCGTTCATGATTGAAACCCTGCCTGGATTCTCGAGCGGAAAGCTCGGACCTATTGATCCGAATGTGACGCGATCGATGATCGCCGCGGAGGGAGGTCCGCTGCTCCGATCCGTTCCTCCAGTGGCCAGTGATCGCCATGTTAACCGCACCATAGTGATGGGGCGCCATCCTTTTGGCAATCGCGCGACGGAACGGAAGTCACTTGCTTTCATATAAAGACATGTTTATATGATTATATGATGTCGATCTCATATGAGCTGTCCGTGGAATGAACTGGCCCTTCAATCCCGCCATGCAGACAACGTCCTCGCCGCAAGAGGACATGCTGGCGGCGCTCACGAGCGCGGCGAGCGAGCGGATCCTGATCCTTGACGGGGCGATGGGCACCCAGATCCAGTGCCTGAATCTGGATGAGACGCATTTCCGCGGCGAGCGCTTTCATTCCTGCGACCGCCTCCTGCAAGGCAACAATGATCTCCTGACGCTGACCCAGCCGCAGGCGATCGAGGACATCCACTTCGCTTACGCGATGGTGGGCGCGGATATCCTCGAGACCAACACCTTTTCCTCGACCTCGATCGCGCAAGCCGACTACGGGACGCAGGACCTCGTCTACGAGCTCAATCGCGACGGCGCGCGGCTGGCGCGCCGGGCGGCGGTCAAGGCGGAGAAGGCGGACGGCCGGCGCCGCTTCGTCGCCGGCGCGCTGGGGCCGACCAACCGCACCGCCTCGCTTTCGCCGGACGTCAACAACCCGGGCTTCCGCGCGGTCACGTTCGACGAACTGCGTGCGGCTTACGGCGAGCAGATTCGGGGGCTCATCGACGGCGGCGCGGACATCCTGCTGATCGAGACCATCTTCGATACACTGAACGCCAAGGCGGCGATCTTCGCCTGTTTCGAGGCCTTCGCCGAGCGCGGCGCTGAGATGCCGCTCATGATCTCGGGCACCATTACCGACCGTTCGGGACGCACTCTTTCCGGCCAGACGCCGACGGCGTTCTGGCATTCGGTGCGCCATGCCCTCCCCTTTTCCGTTGGCCTCAATTGCGCGCTCGGAGCCAGCGCGATGCGCGAGCACCTGGCCGAGATCGCCGACGCGGCGGACACGCTCGTGTGCGCCTATCCCAATGCGGGCCTCCCCAACGCCTTCGGCCAGTACGACGAAAGCCCCGACGCGATGGCGGCTCAGATCGGCGCCTTCGCCGCCGACGGCCTCGTCAACATCGTCGGCGGCTGCTGCGGCTCGACGCCGGACCACATCCGCGCCATCGCCGAGGCCGTCCGCAGTCACGCGCCCCGCACGCCTGTTAAAGTGTCGCCCTTGATGCGGCTTTCCGGGCTCGAGCCGTTCACGCTGACCGCCGACATCCCCTTCGTCAACATCGGGGAGCGCACCAACGTCACCGGCTCGGCGAAGTTCCGCAAGCTCGTCACCGCCGGCGACTACGCTGGCGCTCTGGTCGTCGCGCGCGACCAGGTCGCGGGCGGCGCCCAGATCATCGACGTCAACATGGACGAGGGGCTCATCGATTCGAAAGCCGCGATGGTCGAGTTCCTCAACCTCGTCGCCTCCGAGCCCGACATCGCGCGCGTGCCGCTCATGATCGATTCGTCGAAGTTCTCGGTGATCGAGGCCGGGCTCAAATGCGTGCAGGGCAAGCCGATCGTCAACTCGATCTCGATGAAGGAAGGCGAGGAGGAATTCCTCCGCCAGGCGCGGCTCGTGCGCGCCTATGGCGCGGCTGTCGTGGTGATGGCGTTCGACGAACAAGGCCAGGCCGACACGCTCGAGCGTAAGGTCTCCATCTGCTCTCGCGCCTACAAGCTTCTGACGGAAAAGGCCGGCTTTCCGCCCGAGGACATCGTCTTCGACCCCAATATTTTCGCGATCGCTACGGGCATCGAGGAGCACAACGGCTATGGCGTCGCCTTTATCGAGGGGGCGCGGCAAATCCGCGAGAGGCTGCCCCATGTCCATGTTTCCGGCGGCGTCTCGAACCTGTCGTTCTCGTTCCGCGGCAACGAGCCGGTGCGCGAGGCGATGCATGCGGTCTTCCTCTATCACGCCATCCAGGCGGGCATGGACATGGGGATCGTCAACGCCGGCCAGCTCGCGGTCTACGAGACGATCGAGCCGGAGTTGCGCGAGGTCTGTGAGGATGTCGTCCTCAACCGCCGCCCAGACGCGACCGAGCGCCTGCTGACAATCGCCGAGCGCTTCCGCGGCAAGGGCGGAATGGAGGCCAAGGCGCAGGATCTCGAATGGCGGACATGGGCCGTCGACAAGCGCATCGCGCACGCGCTGGTCAACGGGATCACCGAATTCATCGACGCCGACACCGAGGAGGCGCGGCTCGAGGCCAAGCGCCCGCTCGACGTCATCGAAGGCCCGCTGATGGCGGGCATGAACGTCGTCGGCGATCTGTTCGGCGCGGGAAAGATGTTCCTGCCGCAGGTCGTCAAGTCGGCGCGGGTGATGAAGCAGGCGGTGGCGCTGCTCCTGCCCTATATGGAGGCGGAAAAAGCCGCCGGAGGCGATCAGCGCCAGACCGCGGGCACGATCGTGCTGGCGACCGTCAAGGGCGATGTCCATGACATCGGCAAGAACATCGTCGGCGTCGTGCTCGCCTGCAACAATTACGAGATCATCGATCTCGGCGTGATGACGCCGGCCTCGAAGATCCTCGCCGTCGCGCGCGAGCGCAACGCGGACGCCATCGGCCTTTCCGGCCTGATCACGCCCTCGCTCGACGAGATGGCCCATGTCGCAAGCGAGATGGAGCGCGAGGGCTTCGACATTCCCCTGCTCATCGGCGGGGCGACGACCAGCCGCGTCCACACCGCGGTCAAGATTCATCCCCGCTACACGCGTTCGCAGGCGGTGCATGTCAATGACGCGAGCCGCGCGGTCGGCGTCGTCTCGGCGCTGCTCTCGCCCGAGACCCGCGCCACGACGATCGAGCGCGTGCGCGCCGAATATCGCAAGGTGGCGGAAGCGCACGAGCGCAGCGAAGCCGAGAAGGTTCGCGTGCCGCTCATGAAGGCGCGCGCCAACGCGCTGAAGCTCGACTGGAGCGCCTATCGGCCCGCGACGCCGACTTACCTCGGCGCGCGCGCGTTCGACTGGAGCGATCTCGCCGGCCTTGCCCGCTTCATCGACTGGACGCCGTTCTTTCAGGCCTGGGAGCTCAAGGGCCGCTATCCCGCTTTGCTCGACGATCCGGAACAGGGAGCGGCGGCGCGGGCTTTGTTCGACGACGCGCAGGCGATGCTGAAGCGCGTGATCGAGGAGCGATGGTTCGAGCCCAAGGCGGTCGTCGGCTTCTGGCCGGCGGCGCAGGCCGGCGACGACATCCACCTCTTCGCCGACGAGCGGCGCGCCGCGCCGATCGCGACCCTGTACACGTTGCGCCAGCAGCTCGGCCGCCGCGACGGGCGGCCCAATCTGGCGCTGGCCGATTTCGTCGGCCCGCGCGATTACGTGGGCGCGTTCGTGGTCACGGCGGGCGCCAGCGACGATGAAATCGCCAAGCGCTTCGAGCGGGCGAACGACGACTATTCGTCGATCCTGGTCAAGGCGCTCGCCGACCGGTTCGCCGAAGCGTTGGCCGAAGCGATGCACGCGCGGGTGCGGCGCGAACTGTGGGGTTATGCGCCCGATGAAGCCTTCACGCCGGGCGAAATGATCGCCGAGCCCTATCACGGCATCCGCCCGGCGCCCGGCTATCCCGCCCAGCCCGACCACACCGAAAAGGCCACGCTCTTCCGCCTGCTCGACGCTGCCAAAGCGACCGGGGTGGAATTGACCGAGAGCTACGCCATGTGGCCGGCCTCGTCGGTGAGCGGCGTCTATATAGGCCACCCGGAGGCGCATTATTTCGGGGTGGCCAAGGTCGAGCGCGACCAGGTCGAGGACTATGCGGCGCGGAAGGGCATGGCCGCGGCCGAAGTCGAACGCTGGCTCGGGCCGGTCCTGAACTACGCGCCGGTCACGGCGGACGCGGCGGAATAGGGACCGCCGGAAGCGCCGCGCGCGGCGCTAGGTTCCTTTTAGGTTCGCGCCCTAATGGAATCAGGGGCTTACGACCCGGTTTAGGTTCGCGGTGCGTGATGGGGTCAAAGCTCAGGCTGCTGGATCGGATTCGATCCGAAGCGGAAGTCTGCCCCATCTCTATATGACAGATAATATTAGTAGAATGTTGAAGCCTC
>DATGHB010000016.1:0-8660 GCA_035308265.1 Roseiarcus sp. | reverse complement strand
CCTTCGTCGCTCAGGCCCACGAGCTCCTGACGCTGCTGCGCCTCGCCGTCGCGGCGACGATGGTGGCGAGTTCGCTTATTCTCGCCCACCTCATTCTGCCCGCGCACCGGGTCGGCTTTCTCGATATCCTGCCTGGCGTGGCGTTGACCTTCATCGCCAGCATCGCCTTCGGCGAGGCGTTCGGCGCCTATCTGAGCGAGTATTTGCGTAACTACATTTCAACCTACGCGGGTCTCGCCTCGGTGATGATTGCGCTCGTCTATCTCTATTGGGTGGCGCTCCTGTTCGTGTTCGGCGGCGAGCTCAACGCCGCGATCATCCGGGCACGGCAGGAGCGAGCGCGCGGATGAGGCCAAGGACGGCTTGTACTGAGCCGGCGACGCGCCCTATTCCCGGAACGACCCGGATGGATGGCTCAGCCGCGGTCTGCCTGCGCCCCGGCCGTTGTCTCGACCAGGGTCAACGAGCGCGCCGGCGTCCGCAGCGGAGCGACAACCACTCGATCGCGTCCTTGCTGCTTTGCGGCGTAAAGCGCGGCGTCAGCTTGAGGGATCAATTCGGACTGTCCGCCGCAGGTCTCCGGGATCGAAGCGACACCCAGCGAAACGGTGACGGGCAAGCCCGCAGCCGTCGTCCGTTCATTGATTCGACCGCGAATTTGCTCCGCCTTCGCTTCGGCATCAGCCAGCGGGCAGTCGGCCAGAACGATAGCAAACTCTTCCCCCCCGTATCGACACGCCACGTCGACGGTGCGCAGGCAAGACACGATTCCCGCAGCGACTTCCCGTAGAACGGCGTCCCCGGCCGCGTGCCCGTGCTGGTCGTTGACCATTTTGAAATGATCAAGATCGAGCATGATTGCCGATACCGACGCTTTGCGCCGCTCGGCGTCGGCGCAGATGCGCTGCAGGGTTTCTTCGAGGAAACGTCGATTGTACAGGTTGGTCAGCCCATCCCTCAGCGCCATATTCCGCAAACGCTCGCGCAGATCGATATTGGAGAGGGCGAGAGACATTGCATCGCCCAAGGCCGTGGCCACCGGTCTGATTTGGTCGAGCCGCGCCGGCGCGTCCCTGCCAGAGGCCGCGATCACGAGCACTCCGTAGAGTTGGCCCCGGGCGGCCATCGGGATTTCGAGAGTCGCCTGTCCTGGCGCAACGTGGTTGCAGCGCAGCGCCCATTCCTCCGCTTGGTTAAAGTGCGGCTTCCCGCGCTTCAGCGCCCAGCAGGAGGCTGGGGTGAAGTAGTCGGGACTCCCTTCGGCAAGTTCACCCCAAGTCGTCGAGAGGTCCAAGCGGTCGCGAGAGTTGTTGAAGACATAGAGGGCGCCGCCAAACCCCGGCATGAGCGCCGCCGAGTTGCTACGTAGAACCTCGTTGGCATCGTCTTGTCCCTCCGCGCTCTGCAACATGTCGGTCATGAAAAATAGCTGATCGACCCGTTTCTTTGCCGCGAGACCCGAGTCTAGTTCCGTCAATATTCTGCGAAAAGCGTAGGTCATCGTGATGATGGCAAAGACCGCGCATCCAATGTTGAAGCCGGCCAGAAGTCTCTGTTCCGAATTACTCAACTCATCTTCTTGAGCCGCCACCGCTGCCTCCTGGCCCAGATAGCCGCTTATGTCGCTTATCAGCCGGTCTGACAGTTCCGCTGTAGCAGTAGCCGCCAGCGCGAAGTCGGACGCCGTCGGCAGAGTGGCGCCGCCAGTCCCGGCAAGCTTTTCCCAGTCAGCCTGCAGCTCGTCAAAATCAGGGGAGGCGAGTTTGGATTCGCCGCTCGAGCCCGAGCGGGTCGAGACAAACCTGTCCAATTGCGGAAGCAAAGACGGCGTCTCCGCCGCGACCATCTTTCTACCCGACAGAAAATGCTCCAGCCGCTCTAGTCGACCGTTGATGGCATAGCCAAGTAAACCGTCCTCCGTCTCCGCAAGTAGTATCCGGGCATTATCTAGCTTTGCCAATTCAGACCGGTAGCTATCCAGACGAGGCCCCATGATACGATCAAAAACAGTATCGAGGATTGAGCCGAGGGCCACAAGAGCAATCAACCCGATGATTACCGACGGGAGCAACCGTATCCATCGCTCCCGCTGGCTGCGAGCAGTCGAGAAGTCGGTTCTGACGGAATTCGCTTGCATTTCCGCTGACATCCGCGTCGCGCCACCGCCGGCAAACGCAGGCCGGGTAGGCGAAAAAAAAATTGGGCCGGAAGTAGGAGTCCGGCCCCAGTTTTGCGACACTCTCTGGTCTACTAGGGTCCGCGGCCTTCCCTGGGGGAGTGGGAGGACTTTTGGCCGTGCGCTTTCTTCGGCGCGCCCATCTATGTCTGCAGCATCGCAGGCCGCTCCACGCACGCATTGATCTGGGTCAAACGCCGAAGGCGCCTCGCTGTCTCCCCCAGCGCTTTATCCCCGATGACGTCGCGGCGATGAGTCTAGCCCGATGAATCGCTGACGGCGCCGGCGGGGTCGGATGTCAGGCATTTGCGCCATTTGGGCGAGCTATTCTTAATGTTGAACTTCAGCTTATCGAAATAACGCATTGATCTAACTTGCCACGATGCATTCTCGTCATGGCTCGAGTGGCGCCCGCTCGTGTCTATGTTGCAGAAAAATGAGGTTAAGCGCCTGAAATCATTGCGTCCCACGCAAAACCGCACACCCGGCCAGCCTTGCGGCACGCGCGCGTCAGCCCGCCGGGCCGCCGCGCGCCGCGATCGTCTCGATAACCGCTCGCGCGGCATGGACGCTCGGCGCCCCGCCGCCGGGCAGCGCCATCAGCGTCTCGAGCCGCTTGAGCGCATCGAGCTGGGCCATGCGCGCCGGGCCGTCCGGCAAGATCTCCGCGAGCGCCAAGCCGAGGCTGGCCGGCGCGCAGTCCTTCTGCAGCTTCTCGGGAATCGCCCGCTCGCCGAGGATAAGATTGGGCAACAGGATCGAGGGGACCTTGATCAGATATTTGAGCTGCTCCTCGATCAGCGAAACCTTGTAGGCGCCGACCATCGGCACGCCGGCGAGCGCGAGTTCGAGCGTGACGGTGCCGGAAGCGGCGAGCGCCGCGCGCGCCCCGCGAAACGCCTCGTATTTGGCCGCTTCCCCGAGCACGATCGCAGGCCTCTCGGGCCAGCGCGCCGAGAGCGCCCGCACCTCGCTTTCGATATGCGGGAGCGTCGGCAGAACGAGCGAGAACGGCCCGGCCGATTGCCGCAAGGCCGCCAGCGCCCCGCCGAAATCCTCCATCAGCCGGCCGACCTCCGACCGGCGCGAGCCGGGGAGCGCGACGATGAGCGGCGGGGCGGAGGTGCGGCGGCGCGCCTCGTCGGCGTTCGGCCTGAGGTCGCCGAGGCGCTCGATCAGCGGATGGCCGACATAGACGCATCTCGGCCCGCCGAGGCGCCGATAAGCCTCGGGCTCGAACGGCAGGAGCGCCAGCACGCAATCGACGTAAGCGCACATCGCCCTGGCGCGGCCGGGCCGCCAGGCCCAGACGCTGGGACTGACATAGTCCACGATCGGCAATCTCGGCAGCGCCGCCCGCACCCGGCGGGCGACCCGGTGGGTGAAGTCGGGGCTGTCGATGATGACGAGCGCGTCCGGCCTGGCCGCGACGATCGCCGCCGCGGTCGCGCGGATGCGGGCGATCAGCGTCGGCAGGCGGGCCAGCACGGGCAGGATGCCCATCACCGCGATGTCGGCGATCGGGAACAGGCTGCTCAGCCCCTCGGCCTCCATCGCCTCGCCGCCGACGCCGGAAAAGGCGACTTCTCCCGAGCGCGCCTGGCGCAGCGCCCGCATGAGCTTGTAGCCCAGCTGGTCGCCCGAATGCTCGCCGGCGACCAGAGCCACGCGCAAGGCCGTCATCCGGCCGGGAATCCGATAACGAACAGGCCGGCCGCGTCGGCTTCGCGGGCGCAGCGCGCGCGCTCGAGGATCAGCGCATGACCCGCCGCGACCGCCGCCCCCCTCAGGCCGGCATTGGCCGCGCCTTCGATCGTTTTCGGTCCGACAGCCGGCATGTCGAGCCTGAGATCCTGCCCCTGCTTGGGCGCCTTGACGAGCACGCCAGCCGGCCCGGAGAAACGCAGCCGGCCGCTCGCGCGCATCTCCGCGACCCGCGCGAGCATCGCGTCGGTGCCTTCGGCCGCCTCGACCGCCACGACGCGGCCGGCGGCGACAACCGCCCCCTGCCCCGCGTCGAAGGCCGACAGCGCCACGATGAGGCGCGCGCCCAGAGCAATGTCCGCCTCGTCCTCCGCGGAAGCCGCACGCGCGCCGATGGGACCCCGCGGCGCGAGGAGGCGCGGGGCGATCTGGTGCGCGCCAACCACCCGGACGCCCTCGCGCTCGAAGATCGCGGCGAGACCGGCGAGCAAGCCGTTGTCGCCGCGACGGAACAGTTGCGCGAGCCCCGCCGCCCGCCTGATCGCGCCCCAGTCGAGCCTGAGATCGGAGAATTCGGGTCTCGTCATCGCGCCGATGATCGCCATCTCGCCGATGGCGCGCCCTTTCAACGCCGCGAAGAGCTTGCCGACCTCGCCCATGCGGACCCAGACGTGCGGGTAGGCCTCGATCCCCGGATCGGTCGCCCCGACGACCCCGACCAGGAACGGCTCGCGGCCGGCGCGGCGGGCCTCGCCGGCGACCTCCAGCGGAAAGGCGCCCGCGCCGCACAGGATGGCCAGAGGAGGCAAGCCAGCGCCCGGCCCGCCGGCCGCCGCGCTCACCCCTCCTCGTCCTTTCCATTGCGCGGAACGCAGATCGCCCGGTCGCCGCCCTGGCGGAGAAAGGCGACGATCTGCTGGACAGCGTCCTGCCCGGCGAACGCCTCGGCGACCTCGTCGACCCGCTCCCTCAGCGTCCCGCCGCCGTTGAACAGCATTTTGTAGGCGCGCCTCAGCTCGTGGATCGCCTCATGCGAGAAGCCCCGGCGCTTCAGGCCAACGACATTGAGGCCTGCGAGCGAGGCGCGATTCCCAAGCGCGATGCCGAACGGGATAACGTCGTTCTCGACGCCGGCAAGGCCGCCGATGAAGGCGTGAGCGCCAATCCGGGTAAACTGGTGCGCCGCGGCGCCGCCGCCAATGTTGGCGAAATCGCCGATCTGGCAATGGCCGCCCAGCATCACATTGTTGGACAGAATGACGCCCGTGCCGATTCGGCAATCATGCCCGACATGGGAGTTGGCGAGAAACACCGAGCGGGGGCCGACGATCGTCTCGGAGCCGCCGCCCGCGGTGCCGGGATTCATCGTCACGCCCTCGCGAATGATGCAGTCCTCGCCGATCACAAGGCGGACCGGCTCGCCGCGATATTTGAGGTCCTGCGGCTGATGCCCGATCGAGGCAAAGGGAAAGATCGCCGTGCGCGCTCCAACCGTGGTGTCGCCCGCCAGGCTCACATGGGAGACAAGCCGCGCGCCCTCGCCCAGCGCCGCGCGCGGCCCAATGTGGCAAAACGGCCCGACTTCGACCCCCGCCCCGAGCCGGGCGCCGTCTTCGACGACGGCGCTCGGATGGATCGCTCCTTTCATTCACGCACCAGCATCGCCGACACTTCGGCTTCGCAAACGAGCGACCCGTCCACCTTCGCCTCGCCCCGAAACCACCACATGTTGCGCCGCTTGGCGATGCGGGTCATGTGAAACCGCACCTGATCGCCGGGGACGACGGGTTTGCGGAACTTCGCCTTGTCGATCGTCATCATGTAGACCACGCTCGGCGGGCGGTCCGCTTCCTGCGCGGCGACGCAAAGCGCGCCCGCCGTCTGCGCCATCGCTTCGATCAACAGGACGCCCGGCATGACCGGCCGGCCTGGAAAATGGCCCTGGAAATGGGGCTCGTTGGCGGTCACATTCTTGACGCCGACGCCATATTCGTCGCCGCGGGCCTCGACGATGCGGTCGACCAGCAGAAACGGATAGCGGTGCGGCAACAGTGCGAGCAGCTTCTGGATGTCGTAGCTGTCGAACGTCCGAGCGGTCGGCTCGTTCATTCCGTCTCCCTCTCTCCCCCGTCAGCTCGACAGTCGTCAGTCGGCATTGGCTTCCCCGCGCGCGGCGGCGCCGGCCAATCGCTTGAGCGCGGCGACTTCGCGAAAAAACTCCCGCACCGGCTTCGCCGGCGCTCCCGCCCACCGCTCGCCGGCGGGAATATCGGTCATCACGCCGGCCGCCGCGGCGATCTGAGCCCCAGCGCCGATCGTCAAGTGTCCGGCGATGCCCGCCTGCCCGCCGAGGGCGGCGAAATCGCCGATGGCGCTCGATCCCGAGACGCCGGACTGGGCGACCAGCACCGCATGGCGGCCGATGACGACGTTGTGGCCGATCTGCACCAGATTGTCGATCTTCGCCCCCTCGCCGATCACCGTGTCCCGGTTTGCGCCGCGGTCGATCGTAACCCCTGCGCCGATCTCGACATCGTCCTGAATGATGACGCGCCCGATTTGGGGCACTTTGAGGTGCCCCCGCGCCCCAAGGGCGAATCCGAAGCCATCCTGGCCGATATGCGCCCCGGGATGAATGATCACCCGGTTGCCGATCAACGCCGCCATGATCGTGGCCGACGCCCCGATCGAACCGTCGCGGCCAATGCGCACCTCGGGACCCACGACCGCGTTCGCGCCGATGACCGTGCCGGCCCCGATCTCGGCGCCGCGGCCGATCACGGCGCCGGGGTCGACGATCACGCCCGGTTCAAGCCTGGCCGAAGGATGAACCGACGCGGTCGGAGAAATCCCGGTCTCGCCGAAGACCGAGCCCGGCCTGACGGCGGACGGGTAGAGTCTGGTCATCACCAAGGCCATCGCGAGGTATGGCTCGGGAACGATGAGCGCGGCGCAGGTTGCGGGCGCGGCGGAGGCGTAGCGCGGCGCAACAAGCGCCGCCGTCGCTTGCGTCCGCTTGAGAGCCTCGAGGTACCGGGGATTGTCGAGGAAGGTCAGGTCGTCCCGGCTCGCCTGATCGAGCGCGGCGACGTCCCGGATCGCGCGGCCAGAATCGGCGCCTGGGCCCAGCGTCGCGCCGCACCAGCTTGCGACTTCCGCCAACGAAGGCGCCGAGCCCGGCGGAAAAAAGCGGATCCTGGCCAATGAAGAGTTCCGTCAGAAGCAAGGGCGGGCGCGCCGACCTCCGGCGCGCCCGCTTGTTCGGATGCCGTCAGGTCGAGGTTAGAACGTCGTGCCGCCCGAGAAGTTGAAGACCTGGGTCTGGTCGTATTTGCCCTTCGCCACCGGGATTGCAAAGTCGAACCGGATCGGGCCCATCGGCGAAGCCCAAATCAGGCTCGCCCCGACGGAGGCGCGGATCTGGTTCGGGTCCCAGACGTCGGCGCAGCTCAATTGCGTGACCGGGAGCACCCTGCCGACTGAGCCAGGAGGCGGACAATAGGTATAGCCGAGGAAATTCGAGAAGCTGGTCGGCCCTGAATAACCGATCAGATTGCCGGCGTCGGCGAACAGAGCGCCCTTCAACCCGACTTCCTTGGGCAGGCCGAAGATTGGAAAGTCAACCTCCGCGGAAGCGCCATAGTAGGACGTCCCTCCAAGGGCGCTGGCCTGGATATTGAATGGGTCGGAGATGTCGCGCGGGCCGATGCCGCCCGGGGCGAAGCCGCGCACCAATGACGGACCTTCCATGAAGTTGTTGATGATCAGCGCCTGTCTCGAGCCGAAGGAATTGATCTGACCGGCCTGCAGATGAATCAAACCGGTGAAGTCTTCGGTGATCGGATGGTACCAGCGCGCGTCGAACGTCTCGCGGATGAACTCCGATTGCCCGCCGAGGCCGGCGACGTCCTGCTTGTAGTTGAGGGCCCAACCGCTAGTCGGGTTCTTCGGATTGTCGATATTGTTGTAGATGAGCGAGAATCCGGCGAGCGAAGTTACGATATTGCCCTGGGCCGCCGCCTGTTTGATTTCGACCGGGGCCTCGCCGTTGCTCAGGCAGTTGATAAACGGCGAAGGGGTAACCGGGATGATGGTCCCGCCCGGAAACCAGGTCTGATTCGGGCCCACGCAATCGTCGTAGGGCTGACCCGCCGTATTTGGGATGGTGATCTTCGACTCGTACAGCGAATAGTTGGGCTGGAGGGTCAGGTCGTCGGTTATCGGAATGCCGAGCCGCAGCGTCCCGCCTGTCGTCCAGTTCTGGTAGAGCGCGAATTGGTTGTTGCTGTTGACCTGATGGAAAAGGTCAAAGCCGGCGGCCAGGCGCTGGCCCAGGAAGTAAGGCTCAGTGAACGAGGCCTTCCATCCCTGGGTATACTGCCCGTCGGAAACGCTCAAGCGCACGTACTGGCCACGGCCGAGAAAGTTGGTCTCGGTATAGGCGAGTTCGGCCAAAAAACCCTGGGTCGTCGAATAGCCGCCGCTCAGGCTGATCGAGCCGGTCGGCTGATCCTCCACCTCAACGACCACGATCACCCGGTCCGGCGCGGACCCCGGCCGATTTGAGATGTGGACCTTCTTGAAGTAGCCGAGGCTGTTGAGGCGGCGCTCGGCGCGCTCGATCAACACGTGATTGTAGGGGTCGCCCTCGCCGATATCGAATTCGCGGCGAATGACATAGTCGCGGGTGCGGGTGTTGCCGACAATATCGATGCGTTCGATGTAGACTTTCGGACCGTTGTCAACGGAAAACGAAATCGCGATCGTATGGTTGGCGGCG
>DATGHB010000015.1:0-2180 GCA_035308265.1 Roseiarcus sp. | reverse complement strand
CGTCGCGCACCCTGACGAGGATTTCGGGGCTCGAGCAGACGATCTGGAAGCCGCCGAAATCGAGGAAGCAGAGATAAGGTGACGGATTGACTCGCCTGAGCGCCCGATAGAGCGCGATCGCCGGCAAATCGAAGCGGCTCGTGAACCGCTGCGACAGCACGATCTGGAACGCGTCGCCCGCGGCGATATAGTCCTTGGCGCGAGCGACCATCGCCTTGTATTCGGCCTCGGTCGTGTTCGAGCGCGCTTCCCCCGCCCTGACCATGGGATCGACAGTCATGCCCGCGGTGTGATCGAGCGGGGATTCGAGCGCGTCGACCACCGCGTCCAGCCGCGCCATGGCGCTCTCGTAAGCCGCGCGCGCGGACACGCCCGGCGCCGGGCGGACCGGCGTCACAATCGACATCTCGTCGCGCGCGCCGTCGAACACCACCATCACGGTCGGGCGGATCAGCAGCGCGTCGGGCACGCCGATCGGGTCGGGCTTGGCGGGGGCAAGGCGCTCCATGCGCCGCACCATGTCGTAACCGAGATAGCCGAAGATCCCAGCCGACATCGGCGGCAGGCCGGGCGGCATCAATATGCGCGATTCGGCAAGCAGCGATCTCAGCACATCGAGCGGATCGCCGGGGCAGGGGACGAAGGCGTCCGGATCGGTCAGCGCCCGGCGATTGATCTCGGCGCGGTCGCCGGTCGAACGGAAGATCAAGTCGGGATCGAGGCCGATCATCGAATAGCGGCCGCGCTGCGCTCCGCCTTCGACCGATTCCAGCAGGAACATATTGGCGTTGCGCCCGCGGGCGAGCTTGAGATAGGCGGAGACCGGCGTCTCGAGATCGGCGATGAGCGTGGTGACCGCGACCTCCGCTTCGCCCGCGACATAGGCGCGCGCGAACGCCTCGTAGTCGGGGAGCGTGGTCATGGCCGGTCAGCCGCCCTCGGCCGAGTTAAGAACGTCCTGATGGACGACGACGCCGAGCGTGCGGCGCAAAGCTGCGACATACTGGTCGATCAGGCTGTCGCGGGTCGAGGTCTCGAGCTGCGAGGCCATCTGCTTCACCCGGGCGTCGGCGAAGTCGACCGGCGGCGTCCGGTCCGCGGTGATCTTGAACACCACCCGTCCATCCGGCGTCGCCGCCGAGCCCGCGCCGTCCGCGGCCTCGCGGAAGATCGCCGCCACGACGGAGGGCGGGAAGCTCATGTCCCCTGCGCGATGAACGTCGGTCGCGGTCTTTACCTCAGCTCCAGCCGCTTTCGCTGCATCGGCGATGCTTCCGCCAGCCTTGATCTGCTTGACGAGATCGTCGGCCTTGCCGGCGAGCGCCTTGTCGACCTCATCGGCGCGCCATTCCTTCTCGACGTCGGGTTTCGCCTCTTCGAAGGTGAGTTCGTGCGCCGGGTCGACCCTGGTGATGTCGAACCAGACAAAGCCGCCGTCCTTCGTTTCCAGGGCCGCTTCGTCCAGCCCGACGTCGGACGCAAAGGCCGCAGGCAGGAGTTCGGCCTTGTCTGGCAGGTTGACCGGAGCGCCTTTCGGATCGACGCCCTTGGCGTCGACCGCAGCGATCGTCCGCCCCGTCAGGTCAACCGCCTTCGCCGCTTCGAGAATGGTCTTGCCCGAGACCCTGAGGTCCTCGATCTTATCGTGCAGGGCCTGGATCTTGTCGCCCGCGCGGGAGGCGGAGACCTGCCGTTTCACCTCCTCGGCAACCTCCTTGAAAGGCTTGACCGTGGACGGAATGATGCTTTTGACGCGAACAATCGCCGGACCGAACTGGGTCTTGATGACGCCGCTCACGCCCCCCTGCGGCAGGGCGAAGACGGCCTCGGCCTCGTCCTTGTCGAGCATGGCGTCCTTGGTCGTCTCGCCGATCTCGGTGTCCTCGACTTTCATGCCTCGTTCCCTGATAAGGTCGTCGAAGCTCGAGCCGGCCTTGAGCTTCGCCGCGGCCGCGGCGGCGTCGCCCTCATTGGGAAACAGGATCTGCTGCAGGTCGCGCTTCTCGGGCGCGCCGAACCTGGGATCCTTGCCGGCGATCTTCTGGTAGGCCGCCTCGGCGTCCGCGTCGCTCACCTCGGCCGGATTGGCGATCGTGTCCGGCTCCAGCGTGAGAATGTCCATCCCCCGGTATTCCGGCGCGCGGTAGCTCGACTTGCGGTCGTTGTAGAAGGCCTTGAGC
>DATGHB010000014.1:0-4483 GCA_035308265.1 Roseiarcus sp. | reverse complement strand
ACCCGCGATCCCGGGACGCCGTCGGCGAAGACGAGCTGGGTCGCGGTCCGCTTCAGGGGGCAGCCGTCGAAATCGGCCAGGATCGAGCGCAGGGTTTCGAGATCGCCCGCGCTTTGAGCGAGCGCGCGGGCCGAAGTCTCCGCCGCGTCCGGCGGCATGGCGGCGCGGATGGCCTCCTGACGGAGGGGTCGGGCCTCGAGCGCCGGCGGAGAGGGCGGGATTGTCGGCGCGGGCGCGTTCGAGGGCGAGCGCGTGTCTTCGTCTCTGGCCAGACTGTCCACGAACCGATCATGGGGCTCTTCATCGAGCGCGTCGGTGACGCCCGAACGAATCCACCAGCGAAGCGCTTCCGCCGCCTCGAGCGGGCTGAGGTCGCGGTCGGCGGGTTCCTTTGGCGAAGGCATGAGAGTCCGGCTCTTTTTTCAGCGCTTGCGCGGGCGCGCGACACTATCATACTGAGCCCGGAAAGCGCCTTCTTACCCGCGAAGGGGATGATGTCAGACGAACCCACACTGCCCGCGCGGGAATCGATGACCTACGACGTGGTGATCGTCGGCGCGGGCCCCGCCGGTCTCGCCGCGGCGATCCGGCTCAAGGAGCTCGATTCCGAGATCTCGGTCGTCATCGTGGAGAAGGGCTCGACGGTCGGGGCGCATATTCTCTCGGGGGCGGTGATCGATCCGGTCGGCCTCGACCGGCTGAGCCCCGACTGGCGCTCCGACGCCGAGTGTCCGCTCAAGACCGAGGTCGCCGAGGATCAATTCTATTATCTGACCGAGAAGTCGGGGGTTCGGTTGCCCAACTGGGCGATGCCGAAACTGATGAGCAATCACGGCAATTTCATCGGCTCGCTCGGCGCGCTCACCCGCTGGCTCGGCGCGCGCGCCGAGGCGCTCGGCGTCGAGATCTATCCGGGATTTGCGGCTGTCGAGCTTCTCTATGGCGACAAGGGCGCAGTCGTCGGCGTCGCGACCGGCGACATGGGGATCGGCCGCGACGGGCGTCCCAAGGCCGGTTTCACCCGCGGCATGGAGCTTCTGGGCAAATATGTGCTGCTCGCGGAGGGGGCGCGCGGCTCGCTGTCGAAACAGGCGGTCGCGCGCTATGGTCTGGACAAGGCGAGCGGGCCGCAGAAATACGGGATCGGTCTCAAGGAGCTCTGGCAAGTCGCGGAAGACCGCTTTTCCGCGGGGCTCGTTCAGCACTCTTTCGGCTGGCCCTTGTCGAAGGGCGCGAGCGGCGGCTCGTTCGTCTATCATTACGGCGACCGGCTGGTTTCGGTCGGGTTCGTCGTCCATCTCAATTACCAGAACCCGACGCTCTCCCCGTTCGACGAGTTTCAGCGGTTCAAGACCCATCCGCTGGTGCGCGGAACCTTCGCCGGAGGCAAACGGATCGGCTATGGCGCGCGGGTGATCGCCTCCGGCGGCTGGCAGTCGGTTCCGAAACTTGCCTTTCCGGGCGGGGCTTTCATCGGCTGCGCGGCGGGTTTCGTGAATTTCGCCCGCATCAAGGGCTCGCATAACGCGATCCTGTCCGGCATGCTGGCCGCGGAGGCGGCGCATGAGGCGCTCAAGGCGGGCCGGGCCAACGACGAGCTCGCAGCTTACGAGGATTCCTGGCGAAGCTCGGAGATCGGCCGCGACCTTTACACGGTGCGCAACGTGAAGCCGCTGTGGTCGCGACACGGCCTCGTCCTCGGGGTCGGGCTCGGCGGCCTCGACATGTGGACCAACGAATTGTTCAAGGCGTCGGTCTTCGGCACGCTCAAGCACGGCAAGCCCGACAGCGACACGCTCAAGCCCTTGTCCGAAGTCACGCCCCTCGCCTATCCCAAACCCGACGGCGTCTTAACCTTTGACAAAGCCTCTTCCGTCTATCTTTCCAACACCAATCACGAAGAGGATCAGCCCGTCCACCTCCGGCTGCGCGATCCCGACGTCCCGATCCGCGACAACCTTCCCCGCTACGGCGAGCCGGCGCGGCTCTATTGTCCGGCCGGGGTCTACGAGGTCGTTTACGCGAACGAGGCGAGCCGCGCCGACCCGCGCTTTGTCATCAACGCGCAGAACTGCGTCCATTGCAAAACCTGCGACATCAAGGACCCGGCGAGGAACATCGACTGGACGCCGCCCGAAGGCGGAGGGGGACCCAACTATCCGGATCTGTGAAGCCGCGGCGCAAAAACGCCATTTTCGACTGCCAGCGAAAGTCGGGTAAGGACGCTTCGCTGGCGCCGGTTTGCTGACCGGCATTGATGGGAAACCGTGAAGACATGCAGAGCCGATCTCAACGTTCGACGCCGCGCGCAGCCCTTATCCTTGCTTGCGCATTGTCGCTCTCGAGCGGCGTCGCCTCCGCCGCGGCGATCCAGACCGAAGGATCGGATAAGTTTGCGGTCGGCGACAGCCAGCCTGGAAACTACCTCTCGGCGCTGATCGCCAGCGCCGACCGGGACACGGACGCGGCGGAAGTCTATTACCGGGCGGCGCTGCAAGCCGATCCGCGAAATCCCGATCTGCTCGAACGCGCCTTCGCCGCCGCTCTTTCCAACGGGGACGAAGCGAGCGCCAGTTCTCTCGGCGAGAAGCTGCTTCAGCGCGATCCGAACAACAACCTGGCCCGCCTTGCGCTGGCGGTTCACGACATCGGGCAGGGGCAATTCGCGGCTGCGCGCGCCCACCTCGGCGCCGCCGACGCGATGCGTGCGCGCGATTTGACGACGGCTCTCCTTGTCGCCTGGTCCTATGCGGGGCAGTCCGACCTCCGCCACGCCCTCGACGCCCTCGACCGCGTTCGCGACCGGTCGCTCATCGCTTTTCGCGACTATCACGCGGGGCTGATCGCGGACCTGCTCGGAAACTCCGCCGAGGCGCAGCGGAGGCTCAAGTCCGCGTATGAAGCCGACAAGAACAGCCTGCGCTTCGTCGACGCCTACGCGCGAGTCCTGGCGGCGCAGGGCGACGTCGCGGGAGCGACCAAGGTCTACCAGGATTTCTCGGTCCTTGTTCCTCACCATCCGCTGGTCGAGCAGGCGCTCGCCCAGCTGAACGCGCGCCAGCCCCTCGATCCGATCGTTCGCTCCGCCAAGGATGGCGCGGCGGAAGCGCTCTATGGCCTGGGAAGCGCAGGCAGCCGCCAGGGAGGAGACGAGCTTCCGGCGCTCGTCTATCTTAGGCTGTCGCTCTACCTTCGGCCCTCGAACGACCTGACCGCGGTGACGCTGGCCAGTCTTTTTGAGCAGCTCAAGCAAGGCGATCAGGCGATCGGCGCCTATCAGCTGGTCCCGTCGTCATCCCCATTGAAGCTGGGCGCGGATATCCAGATCGCGCTTGAACTCGACTCGATGGGAAAGACCGATGAGGCGACGCGACGGCTCATGGATATTGCTGCGGCCCGGCCGCACGATGTCGAGGCGTTGAGCGCGTTGGCGGAACTGCAGCGATCGGCCAAGAAATACGAGGAGGCGGCCGCGACTTACGACAAGGCGATCGCCGCAGTCGGCATTCCACAAAGGGACAACTGGACTCTGTTTTATTTCCGCGGGATTTGTTACGAGCGGGCGAAGCAGTGGCCAAAAGCCGAAGCGGACTTCAAGAAGGCGCTCGAACTGTACCCTGACCAGCCGCTTGTCCTGAATTATCTTGGCTATTCCTGGGTCGACAAGGGCATGAATCTGGAGGAAGCATTCAAAATGCTTCGGCGAGCGGTAGAATTGCGACCGAACGACGGCTATATCGTCGATAGTCTTGGCTGGGCCGACTACAAACTGGGACAATACGCCAAAGCGACCGAGACCTTGGAGAAAGCAGTCAACCTGAAGCCGGCCGACCCGGTTCTGAACGATCATCTGGGGGACGCCTACTGGCGGGTCAACCGCCGCATCGAAGCGCACTTTCAATGGAATCACGCCCGGGACATGCATCCGGACCCCGAGGACGCCCCCGAGATTGAGAAGAAGATCAAGGATGGTCTGCCGGATCTTACAACCGGCTCGACGGCGCCCGGCTCTTCGACCCAGACGCCAGGCTCTCCGGCGCCAAAAGAAGGCGGGGGCTGAGCCTTCGTCATTCCGCTCCCATGCGATGGCTGCGAGCGCCGGCGAAGATCAATCTGACCTTGCGGGTGATCGGGCGGCGCGCCGACGGCTATCACGAACTCGAAAGTCTGGTCGCCTTCGCTGGGCTCTGCGACTGGGTCGGGTTCGAGCCCGGCGGCCCTCTCGCGCTCGAGGTTCTCGGTCCCCGGGCCGGCGACGCCGGGCCTCTCGACGAGAATCTTGTCGCGCGCGCCGCGCGCGCGCTCGCCAGACATGCGCCCGGGCTGGGACCCGGCCGCTTCCGGCTGATCAAGCATTTGCCGGTCGCGGCCGGACTTGGCGGAGGCTCCGCGGATGCGGCGGCGGCTTTGCGGCTCATGGCCAACGAGGCCGGATTGCCGGCCGACGATCCGCGGGTGCGCGTTTCGGCCGCCGAGACGGGGG
>DATGHB010000013.1:0-16739 GCA_035308265.1 Roseiarcus sp. | reverse complement strand
CGATGACTGCTTCACCCTGACGGTCGGCGACAAGCCGAAGGACGCCGCACTTCCCGTTGCGCTGAGACTCACCCTGACCGGCGGCGCGGGAGCGGTCGAGACGACGATGGATGCGGGGCCGAAGGGTTAGGCATTTGTTGGTGGATTGGCGCCGCGTCGAGTGTGATCGGGAACTAAACCGACGGCGCTCCCGTGATCCCCCTTTCGAGCGGTTTCCAGGCGAGGCCAGAAGGCTCCTCGATCCGGCCCCCGCTTTACGGGCCGAGCGGCCATCGTCTAGTCTGCCGGGCGCGCCCGCCTGCGGCGCGACCCGCCCCAAACACAAGGACCGCGCTCCCTCATGACCATCAAAGTCGGCGATCGCCTGCCCAATGTCACCGTGCGCCACGTGACCCCTGACGGCCCGAAGCCGGTGGAAACCAAGGACTATTTCGCCGGCAAGAAGGTCGTGCTGTTCGGCCTGCCGGGCGCCTTCACTCCGACCTGCCACAAGAACCACCTGCCCGGCTTCATCGTCGGAGAGGCGGCGTTCAAGGCCAAGGGGGTCGATAAGATCGCCATGACCTCGGTCAACGACCATTACGTGCTTTCCGCCTGGTCGGACGCCACCGGCGCCAAGGGGCACATCGATTTTCTCGCCGACGGTTCAGGCGACTTCGCCAAGGCGCTTGGCCTCGAATTCGACGCTTCCGCCGGGGGCCTCGGCGTGCGCTCCAAGCGCTATGCTATGCTGGTCGAGGACGGGGTGGTCAAACAGCTCAACATCGAGCCCAAGCCCGGCGAAGCCGACATTTCCAGCGCCACGCATCTTCTGGAGCAGATGAAATAGGCCAAGCGGCGCTAGGCCGGCCGTTTTCATCACCGAGGACACAAAGACTCGCGAAGGCTTCGTGTCTCTTCGCGTCCTTCGTGGCGGACCTCGCGCTCAGCCTGGGCGTGGGCCGCGCGAGCCCGGGATCTACCGCATGTTCCCGGTGTGGCCGAGGGAGTAGCGCCCGGGCTGCGGCCAGACGGTGAGCCCATGCGGCATGCCGCCGAC
The DNA here is from genome assembly GCA_035308265.1 of Roseiarcus sp. Lineage (GTDB taxonomy): Bacteria > Pseudomonadota > Alphaproteobacteria > Rhizobiales > Beijerinckiaceae > Roseiarcus. Next base: position 15,700 of record DATGHB010000013.1, on the reverse strand, counting down.
GGAAATCGTCTTCACCGAGCCGTCGCCGGTGTTGAAGGCGTAGATGGCGCCGTCATAGCGGCCCGATAGCCACAGCCATTTGCCGTCGGCCGAGAGGTTCCCCATGTCCGGGCTGCCGCCGCCCGGAACCGGCCAGTTGGCGATGACCTTGCGAGTCGCGAAGTCGATCACCGACACGCTGCCGGGGCCATGTCTCGCCCCGCCGAGACTGTGGGTGCCACGGTTGGAGACATAGAGCTTCGTTCCGTCGCGGCTGGGGTAAAGCCCGTGCGCGCCGATCCCGGTCTTGATGAAGCCGACCTGCCCGAACGAATCGCCGTCGATCACCATGACCCCGTCGCCGATCAGGTCGGCGATGAAGAAAAGCTTGCCGTCGGGGGCGACCCGAATGTCCTGCGGCATGTGGCCGGGGGTGAGTGGCAGCGTCTCGACGAGCTTGTGATGGACGAGATCGATCTTGGCGAGCGAGTCGTTGAATTCGCAGGTGAAGATCGCGTAACTGCCGTCGGGCGCAAAGTCCGCGTGGTTGATCCCGGCGCATTGGGGCGTCAGGATGTAGCCCTGCAGGGCCATGGTGTGAGGGTCGCGGAACTCGAGGCGCCGCATCGCCTCGGCGACGATGATCGCCGACTTGCCGTCGGGGGTGAAATAGATGTTGTAGGAATCGGGGACGGCGATCGTCTTGCCGAGCTTGCCCGTCTTCGGATCGAGCGGCGCCACGCCCCCGTGACCGCCCCGGGCGCTGACGTCGGCTGAAACCCACAGCGTCTGCAAGTCCCAGGACGGAACGACATGCTCCAGGCTCGGCATCGCAGCGAGGTGGTCGATCACCGTGAACGTCTCGGGATCGATCACGTCGACCTTGCCGGTCACCAGGTTGGGCGAATAGACCCGCGACGGTTGCCCCGCGACGGCTGGACTGAACAGACCAGCGCCCGCGCCCGCGTAGACATTGTGCGGGTCGACCGGCGCGGGCATGGTGAGGTTTGCGGGCGGCAGGAGAATTGGCCGCTCGGGGCCGAGCTGGTAGGCCGCGAGCGCGATGAAAGCGTCGGGCGTCCGGCCTTGCTCGGCGCTCATGCAAATGTCAGCGCAGGCCGCGCCCGCGTCGCACGCGTCCGGAATGGTGAACGACTGCGCGCTGCGCAGTTCAAAGCCTGCGCCGATCGCGATCGCCATCGCCGCGACGGCGATGAAGCCGTTGCGAACCGCCATTCGCACCCTTCCGGCCGGAACCCCGAATCGAAGAGGTCCGGGAGGGGAAAACTGCAACCGGAAAAATGACTGTTCGATGAACGGGGCGAATCCCGGCGCCTGGGCCATCGCAATAGCGCTCCGCAGCCGTATCGCTTATGTGAGGCCCATGACCCAGCCCCATCGCCCGGTCGGCCCCGGCGACCATGTTTTTCTGATCGACGGCTCGTCCTTCGTCTTCCGCGCCTATTACCAGTCGATCCGGCAGGACCAGAAATACAACTACCGATCGGACCGCCTGCCGACCGGCGCGATCAGGCTCTTCGCCACCAAGGTGCTGCAGTTCATCCGCGACGGGGCGGCGGGGTTCAGGCCGACCCATCTCGCGATCATCTTCGACAAGACGGAGAACTCGTTCCGGCGCGACATCTACCCGGCCTACAAGGCTCACCGGAAGGACCCTCCCGACGAGCTCGTGCCCCAGTTCCCGCTGATGCGCGCGACCGTGTCGGCCTTCGGTATGGTCCCGATTGAGCAGGGCCGCTACGAGGCCGACGACATCATCGCGACGTACGCGCGTCAGGCGCGCGAAGCCGGCGCTGACGTTCTCATCGTCTCGGCCGACAAGGACCTGATGCAGCTCATCGAGCCGGGCGTCGAGATGTACGATCCGGCTTCTGGCCAGGCCGGAGCAGCAGGCTCCCGCGAGGAGCGGCGCTTCGGTGTCGAGGAGGTCAAGGAATATTTCGAGGGGGTCGGGCCCGACAAAGTCGTCGACGTCCAGGCGCTCGCCGGCGATTCCGTCGACAATGTGCCCGGCGCGCCCGGCATCGGACTCAAGACCGCCGCTCAGCTCATTCTCGAATACGGCGATCTCGAGACGCTGCTCGCGCGGGCGAACGAAATCAAGCAACCGAAACGGCGCGAGGTTTTGACCAATCCCGACAGCGTCAAGCTGATCCAGGTGTCCAAAGCGCTTGTCACTCTGGACCGCAACGTCCCGGTCGAGACGCCGCTCGAGGCCCTCGCGACGCCTCAGCTCGACGGCAAGCGGCTGATCGGGTTCTTCAAGGCGATGGAGCTGACCACTCTCACTCGCCGCGCCGCCGAGATTTGCGGGGTCGACGCGTCCTCGGTCGAGCCGGACCCGCGCTTCGTCGGCCCCGCGGCGTGGCCGGGCGGGCTAGGCGCAGTCATCGCCGAAAGCGAAGCGCCCGCGGAACGCGCCGCGGCGGCCGCCGATCGCGAGCCCAAGGCCGTTGCGCAGGGCGCGGCGCCCGCCGATCTTGCGGCCGCCCGGCTCAACGAGGCGCGCGCGCCCATCGACCGCTCCGCCTACAAGACGGTGGGCGCCGCGGCCGAGCTCAGCGCCTGGATCGCGCGAGCGCATGAGGAGGGTCTCGTCGCCATCGACGCTGAAACCTCGTCGCCCGATCCCCTGCAAGGAGAGCTAATCGGTCTGTCGCTGGCGGTCGAGCCCGGCGAAGCCTGTTACGTCCCGATCGGCCATCGCACCGGCGCCGACGATCTTTTCGAGGGCGGCGGCCTCGCCCCCGAACAGATTGCGGAAGCTGAGGCCATCGCGCTGATAAAGCCTCTGCTCGAGCATCCGGGCGTCCTCAAAATCGGCCACGACGTCAAGTTCGCCATACACGCGTTCGCGATGCGCGGCGTCGGCGTCGCGCCGATCGACGACGCGATGCTCCTCTCCTACACGCTCGACGCAGGCGCGACCGGCGACGATCACAGCCTGACGACTCTGTCCGAGCGTTTTCTCGGTCATAAACCGATCGCGCTCGGCGAAGTCGCGGGCTCGGGCCGCAATTTCGTGGGGTTTTCGCGGGCGCCGATTAACAAGGCGTGCGAGTACGGGGCGGAAAAGGCGGACATCGCCTTGCGTCTTCAGCGCGTCCTGAAGGCGCGCCTCGTCGCCGAGAAGATGACGGCGGTCTACGAGCGGCTCGAACGTCCGCTGGTCGAGGTGCTGGCGCGCATGGAGGGCCGCGGGATTTCGATCGACGGCGACATCCTCTCGCGCATGACGGGCGAGTTCTCGCAGCGCATGGGCGCGCTCGAGGACGAGATCAGCCGAATCGTCGGCGCGCCCTTCAACCCCGGATCGCCGAAACAGCTCGGCGACATCCTGTTCGGCCAGATGGGGCTGCCGGGCGGCAAGAAGACGGCGACCGGCGCCTGGTCGACCACGGCGAGCGTGCTCGAAGACCTCGCCGCCGAAGGCCATCAACTGCCCGCCCGCGTGCTCGAATGGCGCCAGATCGCCAAACTCAAGTCGACCTACACCGACGCCCTGCCAGGCTTCGTCAATTCGCGAACCGGCCGCGTTCACACCTCCTACGCGCTCGCTTCGACGACCACCGGGCGCCTGTCGTCGTCGGAGCCTAACCTTCAGAACATTCCGATCCGCACCGAGGAAGGGCGCAAGATCCGCCGCGCCTTTGTCGCGCCGCAAGGCGCCAAGCTCATCTCCGCCGACTACAGCCAGATCGAATTGCGCCTCCTCGCCCATCTCGCCGACATTCCGGCGCTCAAGCGCGCCTTCGCCGACGGGCTCGACATTCACGCCATGACCGCTTCGGAAATGTTCGGCGTGCCAATCGAGGGCATGCCGAGCGAAGTGAGGCGGCGCGCCAAGGCCATCAACTTCGGCATCATCTACGGCATTTCGGCGTTCGGCCTCGCCAACCAGCTCGGCATCGGGCGCGAGGAGGCCGGCGCCTACATCAAGAAATATTTCGAGCGCTTCCCCGGCATTCGCGACTACATGGAATCGATGAAGAAATCTGCGCGCGCCAACGGCTATGTCACCACGCTGTTCGGGCGTAAGTGCCATTACCCGCGCATCAACGCGTCGAACCCGTCGGAGCGCGCGTTCAACGAGCGTGCGGCGATCAACGCGCCCCTGCAGGGCTCGGCCGCCGATATCCTCCGTCGCGCGATGGTCCGCATGGACGACGCTCTTGAGAAGGCCGGGCTCACCGCGCGGATGCTGCTCACCGTCCATGACGAACTGGTGTTCGAGGCGCCGGACGACGAAGTCGAGGCGACGCTGCCGGTCGCAGCCAAAGTGATGGTCGAGGCGCCGGAGCCGGCGGTCAGGCTGCATGTACCGCTGAAAGTGGACGCTCACGCGGCGCAGAACTGGGAGGAGGCGCATTAGCGGGGACGTTCGGGGGCGTGGGAGCCGTTGGCCCGTACGGTGTCCCTCCTCCCCGCACAGCCGGTCGGCAGACGTGCGTCTTTCGACGCTCTTTGCGGGGAGAAGGTTAGGATGAGGGGCAAGGCCAGCGCTGGCGGAGCCAAACGCCAACCCCCTCACCCTATCCCTCTCCCCGCGCGCGGGGAGAGGGGGCCTTGAGCAGCATCGTCGCGCGCTACCGCGCGCTCGTTTCCGGCCGCGGCTTCGAATACGACCCGGCGCAGGCGGAGGTTGCGCGCAGACTCGACGCGCTCGCGGTCAAACTGAACGGCTACAAGGCGGAGGGAAAGCCGAACGGCTTTTCGAGGTTGTTCCGCGTGAAGCCAGCCGAGCCGCCGCGCGGCCTCTACATCTACGGGCCCGTTGGCGGGGGCAAGACGATGCTGATGGACATGGTCTTCGAAGGGGCCGAGACGCCGCTCAAGCGGCGCGCGCATTTTCACGCCTTCCTGGCCGACGTCCACGCCCGGTTGCACGGATGGCGGCAGGCGCTGAAGCGCGGCGAGGTCTCGGGCGAGGACCCGATCGCGCCGGTCGCGGCCGAACTCGCGCGCGAGGCCTCGCTCCTGTGCTTCGACGAGTTTTCGGTGCGCGACATCGCAGATGCGATGATCCTGGGACGATTGTTCACGGCGCTGCTCGCCGCCGGCGTCGTCGTGGTGGCCACTTCGAACGTCGCACCCGACGAGCTTTACAAGGACGGCCTCAATCGGGCTTTGTTCCTGCCCTTCATCGCGCTCCTGAAAGAGCGGCTCGACGTGGTCGAACTCGCCGCGCGCACGGACTACCGGCTGGAGAAGCTCAAGCGGGCGCCGGTCTATTACACGCCGATGAGCCCCAAGGCGGACGCCGCGCTGGACAAGGCGTTCGTCGCTCTAACCGGCCACGAGCGTGGTCAGCCCATCACAATCGAGCTGCTCGGGCGCTTTCTCGACGTGCCGCAGGCGATCGACGGCGTCGCGCGATTCGATTTCGACTCGCTTTGCCGCCGCCCGCTGGGTTCAGCCGACTATCTCAAGATCGCCCAGCGCTTTCACACCATCATCCTCGACCGCATCCCTTCGCTTGGGCAAAGCGACCGCAACGAGGCAAGGCGGTTCATCATTCTGATCGACGCCCTCTACGACATGCGCGTCAAGCTGATCGCCTCCGCCGCGGGCGAGCCGGACGCGCTCTACACGGGCGCCGACGGCGCCGAGGCGTTCGAATTCAAGCGCGCCGCCTCGCGCCTCATCGAAATGCGCTCGGCCGACTATCTCGCCCTGCCGCACGGCCGCGAAAGCGGCTCGCAGGCGGGCGATCTCGGCGGCATCGTGGAGACGTGAGGGGGTTGGCGCCCCAACATGACGATGCATTCCGACCAAGGAGAGGGAGCCATGTCGATCAATCCGAGGCCACTGCAGATCATCCCTTATCTCCTCTATCGCGACGTGCCCGCTGCTCTCGGGTTCCTCGCTCGCGCCTTTCGCCCGGTGAACCGCGGCGGCATCAGAAACCTTTTCGTCCTGGCCGCGGTCACGCTCGGCGCGCCCTCCGCCGTCGCCGGCGGGTCCGACGCCTTGTGCGCCGCCGCGAAAAAGCCGGTCGAGGCCGAGCCGCGACTCGCCGCGGCGGTCGCGGCGGTATTCGGCAAGGCGGCGTTCAAAGCAACGAGCGAAGACTGCATCTATCCGCTCAAAGTTCTGCATTACGCTACCGCGGACGTCCTCATTGTCCAGGCCGGCGAGCCCGGCCTAGCGTGCCATGGTTGCGGAGCGCCGCTGTCGGCCTATGTGCTCCGGCGGGTCGATGGCGGCCTCAAGACTGTCCGCGCCTATCGCAAATTCGCCGCGCCCGGGACGTTTGGCACCGTTGGGGACATTTCGCCGGTCGAGATCGGCGGTGACGATGGCATGGCGATCGAGAGCGGCGGGATGTTTCAAGGCTACGGCTTTACCGCCGTCGACTTCTACGCCTTCCACGCGGGCCAACTCCTTAACCTCAACACCACCCCGATCTTTATCGCCGCCGAAAATTCCGGCGCGGAAATGGACTCGAGCAAGGCGATCGAGGTGACGGCGAAGTGGTTCTTCGATCCCGCCGACAAGACTGCTCTCGTCGTCGACTACAAGATCAAGGCTCACGGCGCGTCGCGCGTTGAGCGCGTCGTGTGGCGGCTGCAGGGAACGTCGCTTGTCCTTTCCCGAGGCCGCGTTCCGCCGGAAGTTTCGGAAGCCTCCGGCGGCGGCTGAGGCCCAGCCCCGCGCCCGCTGACCGCGACTACGGTTTTCCCCACCCTCCTCCGGTCGGCGTCACGATCTCGATCGCCTCGCCCGCTTCGAGCTTCGTTTCGGCGCAGCCGGGCAGGATCTCGATCTGGCCGTCGTTGCGGCGGACCGAGTTCACGCCGAGTTCGCCTTCGTCCCCGCCCATCATTCCCGGATTGGGGACGGCGCGATGGCCGCTCAGGATCGCCGCGCTCATCGGCTTCAGGAAGCGGATCCGTCTCAATGTGCCGTCGCCGGCCCGCCATCGGCCTTTTCCGCCGGAGCCTCGGCGGATGTGGAAGTCCTCGAGGACGACCGGAAAGCGGCTCTCCAGCACTTCCGGGTCGGTCAGACGCGAATTGGTCATGTGTGTGTGAACCGCGCTCGCGCCGTCGAAACCGGGGCCGGCGGGCGCGCCCGAGCAGATCGTCTCATAATATTGATAGGTGGCGTCGCCGAAGGTGAGGTTGTTCATCGTGCCTTGGGCTGAGCCGAGCGCCCGGAGCGCGGCGAACAGGGTGTCGGTCACCGCCTGCGAGACTTCGACATTGCCCGCGACGACCGCCGCCGGATATTTCGGCGAGAGCATCGAGCTCTCGGGCAGGATGATGCGGATCGGCCTCAGGCATCCGGCGTTCATCGGAATGTCGTCGTCGACCATGACCCGGAACACGTACAGCACCGCGGCGCGCGTAACCGGCTCCGGCGCGTTGAAGTTCGTCGCCTGCTGCGGCGACGTCCCGGTGAAGTCGACGGTCGCCTCGCGCTTCTCCTTGTCGACGCTGATCCTGACCTTGATGAGAGCGCCCTGGTCGGAAACGCTCTCTGCCTCGCCGTCGGCGAGCCGATCGATCACTCGGCGCACGCTTTCGTCGGCGTTGTCCTGAACGTGGCCCATAAAGGCCTCGACCGTCTGAAGCGAGAACGCCTCGACCATGCGCCTGAGTTCGCGGACGCCCTTCTCGTTCGCGGCGATCTGGGCCTTGAGGTCGTTGACGTTCTGCAGCGGGTTGCGCGCCGGATAGCGGCCGCTGCGGAGCAGGTCGTAGAGTTCGCGCTCGAGGAAGCGTCCGCGATCGACGAGGAGAAAATTGTCGATATAAACGCCCTCCTCCTCGATTCGTGTCGCGAGCGGCGACATCGATCCGGGCGCCGTCCCGCCGATATCGGCGTGATGGCCCCTCGAGGCGGTCCAGAACAGGATCGTCTTGCCCTCTTCGTCGAACACCGGCGTGCACACGGTGATGTCGGGCAAGTGGGTGCCGCCGTTGTAAGGCGCGTTGAGCGCGAACACGTCGCCCGGACGAATCCGCCCTTCATTGTCGCGGATGATTGTCTCGACCGAACGATCCATCGATCCAAGATGCACCGGCATGTGCGGGGCGTTGGCGACGAGGCGGCCCTCGCGGTCGAACACGGCGCAGGAAAAGTCGAGCCGCTCCTTGATGTTGACCGAGTAGGCGGTGTTCTGCAGCGTCACCCCCATCTGTTCGGCGATCGACATGAAGAGATGGTTGAAGATCTCGAGCATCACCGGATCGGCCTTGGCGCCGATCGCCTGGCGCTTTGGCATCGGCTCGACGCGAGTCATCAGCACATGGTTTTTTGCAGTGATCGCCGCGCGCCATCCCTGTTCGACGACAATCGTCTGATGCGGTTCGATGATCAGCGCAGGCCCATCGACTTCAGCGCCAACCGGCAGCGCGTGGCGGAGAAAGACATTCGCCTCGCGCCAGCGCCCATGCGAAAAGAAACGGGTCGCGCGGGCGGGGACGGACGGCGGCGATGACCCCGAGGGCGCCGACGCGCCTCGACGGTTCCGCTCCTGAAGCCGGGCCGCGCCGCCGACCGCCTCGGCCATGACCGCCTCGATAACGATCTCCTTCAAGCGATCGACGAACCCGAACCGGCGCGTATGCGCGCGTTCGAACGCGCGCCGCATCTCCGCGGGCGTCGAGAGCGGGACCTCGATCACGGTGTCGGAGCCCGCATAGCGCAGCTGTGCGCGGCGATGGACCTTGATCGCCGCGCGCGCGACCCCTTGTCCCTCGACTTCGGCCGTCGCCGCGTCGGCGAGCCGATCGGCGACGGCGCGAACGCGCAGAAGCGCGCTCAGCCGAAGCGGCTCCTCGACCCCTTGGGCGCACTGGGCGGCAATGTCGGCGAGCCCCATGCCATAAGCCGAAAGCAGCGACGAGAAAGGATGGATGAGGACGGTGGAAACGCTGAGCGCATCGGCGACGTCGCAGGCATGCTGGCCGCCCGCGCCGCCGAAGCAGTTGAGGGCGTAGCGCGTCACGTCGTAGCCGCGGGCGACCGAAATCGTCTTGATCGCCTCGGCCATTTTGGCGACCGCAATGGCGAGAAATCCGTCGGCGACCGCCTCCTCGCTCCGCCCGTCGCCGATCTTCAGCGCCAAAGCCGCAAACAGCTCGCGCACGATCTTGTCGTCGAGCGGCTCGTCGCCGCGAGGGCCGAACACTTTCGGGAAGAGATCGGGGATGAGCTTTCCGGTCATCAGGTTGGCGTCGGTGACGGTCAGCGGACCGCCGCGGCGGTATGAGGCCGGGCCCGGATCGGCGCCGGCCGAAGCGGGGCCGACGCGAAAGCGCGCGCCGTCGAAGGAGAGAATCGAGCCGCCTCCCGCCGCGACGGTATGGATCTTCATCATCGGCGCGCGCATGCGCACGCCCGCGACCTCGGTCTCGAAGGCGCGCTCGAACTCGCCGTCGAAATGGGCGACGTCGGTCGAGGTGCCGCCCATGTCGAAGCCGATGACGCGCTTGAACCCGGCGCTTGCGCCAGTGCGCGCCATCGCCACCACGCCGCCGGCGGGGCCGGACAGGATCGCGTCCTTGCCGGCGAACAGGGTCGCGGAAGTGAGGCCGCCCGACGACATCATGAACATGACGCGCGCGCCGGTGCGCGCAATATCGAGAGCGCGCGACACCTCGCCGACATAGCGCGAAAGAATCGGCGAAAGGTAGGCGTCGACCACTGTCGTATCGCCGCGCGAGACGAACTTGATGAGCGCGGAGACGGCGTGGCTTTCCGAGACCTGGCCGAAGCCGAGCTCGCGGGCGATTGCGCCAACCGCGCGCTCGTGCGCCGGATAACGATAAGCGTGCATGAACACGATCGCGACCGAGTCGTAGCCCCGGGCTCGCGCTCCGGCGAGAGCGGCGCGCACCTGGCGCGGATCAGGCGCGCGCTCGACCGTTCCATCGGCGAGCACGCGCTCGTCGACCTCGATAACGTCCGAATAGAGCTGCTCGGGCTTGACAATGTTGCGCGCGAAGATGCGCGGGCGCGCCTGATAGCCGATTTCGAGCGCGTCGCGGAAACCGCGTGTGGTCATGAGAAGCGTGCGCGTGCCGCGCCGCTCCAGCAGCGCGTTGGTGGCGACGGTCGTTCCCATATTGACGGCGCTGATCGCGGCGGAGGGAATCGGTTCGCCGGCGGCGAGGCCAAGCAGGCGGCGGATCGCCTCGACCGCAGCGTCAGCGTAGGCCGGGCTCTCCGACAAAAGCTTCATCGGATGGAGTCGCCCGCGCGGGTCGCGGCCGATCACGTCGGTGAAGGTGCCGCCGCGATCGATCCAGAAATCCCAGGCCCCGGCCGACTTTTCTCGAGACAGGCCCGCCTTTGCATTCACGTTTGGTTGATCTCCCGACTTGGACGTCCGCTTTGCCGCGAAGCCCCCGATGGTCCTATCATCGAGGCCGACATCAAACGAGAGGACCCAGCCCCATGGAAACCGTGAAGTTTGGCAAAACCGGCATGCAGGTGTCGAAGATCTGTCTCGGCTGCATGACTTACGGTTCGACGAAATGGCGCGACTGGGTGCTGGAGGAGGAGGCCTCGCGCCCCTTCATCCGCGAGGCGCTGGAAAAGGGAATCAATTTCTTCGACACCGCGGACGTCTATTCGCAAGGCGCAAGCGAGGAAATCCTCGGCCGCGCGCTTCATGAATACGCCAAGCGGCCCGAGGTGGTGATCGCAACCAAGGTGCACGGGGTCATGGGCCCGGGCGCCAACGCCAAGGGCCTGTCGCGCAAGCATATCATGGAGGCGATCGACGCTTCGCTGAGGCGCCTCGGCACGGACTACGTCGATCTCTACCAGATCCACCGCTTCGATCCGCTGACCCCGATGGAGGAGACGCTGGAGGCGCTGAACGACGTGGTGCGCGCCGGCAAGGCGCTCTATATCGGCGCTTCGTCGATGTACGCGTGGCAGTTCGCGCGCATGCTCGACATCGCGCGCGCCAAGGGTCACGCCGAATTCGTCTCGATGCAGAATTACTACAACCTCGTCTATCGTGAGGAGGAGCGCGAGATGATGCCGCTCTGCGCCCATGACGGCATTGCGGTCATTCCCTGGTCGCCGATGGCGCGCGGCTATCTGGCGGGCTCAGGAGTCGGCGCCGACGCTTCGACGGTGCGCGGTCGCACCGATCCGTTCAGCGTGACCTTGGGGCTAGGATCGCGGCAGGACGAATCGATCCGCAGGCGCGTTGTCGAGACGGCTGAGAAGCTCGGCGCGAAGCCCGCGGTCGTCGCGCTCGCCTGGGTGCTGTCGAAGCCGTTCGTCACCGCGCCGATCGTCGGCGCCTCGAAACCGCATCACCTCGCCGACGCGGTCGCGGCGACCGAGCTCAAGCTCGACGCCCGCGCGATCGCCAGGCTCGAGGAGCCCTACCACGCCAAGCCCGTGGCCGGGCACGCGTAGCGAACGGCCGCGCTCCTCCTCAAATGAGAATCGAATGTTCAAGGAGCCCTGATGACTCACGCCGGAACCAAGGACCATCCGATCACCATCGAGCCGATCCATGAGCGGGTGCGGGTCGCCTGGCGCGGCCGCACGATCGGCGACAGCCAGCATGCGCTGGAGCTCAGGGAAGCGAACTATCCGCCGGTCGTCTACGTCCCGCGGGCTGACATGGACATGAGCGCGCTCGAGCGCGCCGCTCGCGTCACCACCTGCCCCTACAAGGGCGAGGCGAACTACTACTCGATCTCAGACGGCAAGATCCGCGACGACAACGCCGTGTGGACTTACGAGCATCCCAAAGCGGACGTCGCCGAGATCGCCTCGCATCTCGCCTTCTATCCCGACAAGGTGGAGATTGCGCGGGGCGAATGATCTCCGCGCGCCGGCTGAAGCGACTCGAGGCTCGCTCCGCGCGCATTGCCGGTCGTGAGCTGCCGACCATGCCGTGGGCCGCAACGCGTTGCCCTGTGCATCGCATCCTGGCTAGGCTAAACTGACGTCGGAGCGTTTGCCCTGGAGGAAAAACGACAATGCTGTTTTCGGGCGGGTTCACTTTCGGCAATTTCATCCTCGACGTCTTCTCAATATTCATGTTCATATTGTGGTTCTGGCTGCTCATCGTCGCGGCGGGCGATCTGTTCCGCCGTCACGACCTGTCCGGCTTCGCCAAAGTGCTGTGGGTGATCGCCTTCATTCTCTTCTCCTACCTCGGCGTATTCGCGTATTTTCTCACGCAGGGACGGGGCATGGCGGAGCGAAATCAGGCGCGCGCCAACGAGGCCAGGGAGGAGTTGCGGCACATCGTCGGCTTCAGCGCAGCGGACGAGATCACCAAGCTTGACCGGCTGAAGGCGGCGGGATCGATCACGGACCAGGAATACGGCCGCCTGAGAGCGAAGCTCGTGCAGTAGCGCCTGGGCGCCGCCGCCCGTTCGCACGGCGATTGCGGGGAGGCTGCGCCGTTAACGCGATTCGAACGAACGGCGGCTATTGGAGGCGGTCGCGCGGCCGGGGCAGGGAGGGAAGGCGGATGTGCGTCATTTGCGGCAAGGAAGGGATCGGCCGTCGGGACTTCATGAAGTTCGGCGCGGCGGGCGCGATCGCGCTTGGGGCAGGAGGCGCCCTGCCCGCGGCGCGAGCGGCGGAAGGCGCGCCGACCGCGCTTTCCCCTGCCGAAGCGCTCGCCGCGCTCAAGGCGGGCAACCAAAGCTTCATGAGCCATCCCGAGCTCTGCACCGTCGACCTCAAGGCAAGCAGAGCCGCCGTCGCCGGCCACCAGGCGCCCTGGGCGACCATCATCTCGTGCGCCGACAGCCGCGTGCCGCCGGAGATTGTCTTTGGCGGACATGGGCTCGGCGAACTGTTCATCGCCCGCAACGCCGGCAATCTCGTCAACGTCTCCACCCTCGGGACGGTTGAATACGGCGCCGCCGTGCTGGGGTCTCCGCTCATTGTCGTTCTCGCCCATACCGCCTGCGGCGCGGTGAAAGCGGCCTGCGATGTGGTGACCAAGAACGCCACCTACCCCGGGGCAATCGGGCCGATGATCGAGCCGATCGTGCCTGCGGCGATCGCGGTCCGCAACGATCCCGGCGATTTCGCCGACAACGCCGCCAAAGAGAGCGCCAAGCGGACCGTCGGCCGGCTCACCGAGTCAAGCTCGCTCATCGCCGGACTCGTCAGCGCCGGGAAGGTCAAGATTGCTGCCGCGATCTACGACCTCGAAACCGGCGCGGTCGCTTATCTCGATTGACAGGCGCCGGCGCAACAAGACCCGCATAAAACCCGCATATCTGTCTCTGGCGTGAAGGTTACGCCTGCATTATTCTACCGATCGGCCGCGAACGTTAGGGTGCTCAAGGCTGGCCGGGGGCTTCGGGAACCGACGAGATGGATGCGATTGCCTCGGTGGCGGCCAGGAAGCTCGGCAAGTTTCTGGCCAAAGACTTCCGCGAGATTTTCGGCTCGGCCCAAAGCGACGAAGCCGAACGCCTGGGCGCGCTCGCGCGAACGACGATCGAGTGCATCGCCAGGAGCGACGCGCTCTACCACACCTACGAGCACACCATGCTCGTGACCACGGTCGGCCGCGACATCCTCCGAGGGCGGACGCTGGCGCATGGGATCGAACCCGAGGATTACGTGCACCTCATCGTCGCCTGTCTCCTGCACGACATCGGCTTCGTCCGCGGCGTGCTTAGCGGCGACACCAAGTCCGAGTTCGTCGTCGACAAGAGCGGACGAACGGTCACGCTGCCACGCGGCGCGTCCGATGCGTCGCTCGCCGCCTATCATGTCGATCGGTCGAAGCTGTTCGTCTACGAGCGGCTCGGGAAGTCGACGACCATCGACGCCGCCCGCATCGCGGCGGCGATCGAACTCACCCGTTTCCCGCCCAGTCCGAACTCGGACTATCAAAACGGACTCGAACCGAGACTGGTTCAGGCCGCCGATCTGATCGGACAGCTCGGCGATCCCCTGTATCCGCGAAAGGCCAATGCGCTGTTCTACGAGTTCGAGGAGATGGGCAGCAACCGGCAGCTTGGCTACGCTTCGCCCGCCGATCTGGTGGAGAAGTTTCCGGGCTTTTATTGGACCACCGTCTCGGCGCATGTCGAGGAAGGGATGAAGTATCTGAGCCTGACCGCCGCCGGCCGCCAGTGGATCGCCAACCTGCACAATCACATCTACAACGCCGAGCACTTCAACTGGCTGATGGGTCCGCAAATCTGAACGCGCGCGCTTATCGCCGCGCCAACTCCGCTCGCACGATGCGCGCCCCTTCGACCATCGCCATCATCTTGCCGAAGGCCGCCTCGCGCGGCAGATATTTGAGGCCGCAGTCTGGGGCGACGATGATGTCCTCAGGCCTGCGGTAGACGAGCGCGCGGCGGATGCGCGCCGCCACCGTCTCGGGCGTCTCGATCTCAGGCGTCGACAGATCGAGCACCCCGAGGATGATCGTCTTGTCCGGCAACTCCTTGAGCACGGCGCAATCGAGCTTGGACTGGGCCGTCTCGATCGAGATCTGCCGGCAGCGGCAGCCCTTGAGCTCGGGCAGGAACGAATAGGCGCTTGGGCGCTCGTGGATGATCGCCGCGTAGCCGAAGCAAATATGCACCGCGGTTAAGCCGTCCACGCCTTGAAGCGCCCGGTTCACCGCCGAAAGCCCATAGTCCCGCGCCGGACCCGGCCTCGCCTGCATATAGGGCTCGTCGATCTGGACGATGTCCGCGCCCGCGGCGAACAGGTCCTTGATCTCCGCGTTGACCGCTTCCGCGTAAGCGAGCGCCGCTTCGGCGAGGGTCGGGTAGTAATCGTTCTGCGCCTGCTGGCTCATCGTGAACGGGCCGGGCACGGTCATCTTGACCTTGTGTGTCGTATGCGCGCGCAGGAACCTGAGGTCGTCGACTTCAACCGCATGCTTGCGGCGAATCGGGCCTACGATGCGCGGAACCGGGTTGGGATGGCCCGAGCGGTCGAGCGCGACGCCGGGTTCATCGATGTCGACGCCTTCGAGCGCGGTCGCGAACCGGTTCGAATAGCTTTCGCGGCGAATTTCGCCGTCCGTGATGATGTCGAGCCCCGCCTCCTCCTGCGCCCGGATCGCGAGCACGGTCGCATCGTCCTGCGCTTCGGCGAGGTAGGGCTCCGGGATGCGCCAGAGCTCCCTGGCCCGCACGCGGGGCGGAAAACGGCCCGCGAGCTTGGCCCGATCGATCAGCCATTCCGGCTGCGCGTACGACCCGACCAGCGTCGTCGGCAGAAGCATGCGTTCCCTCCCCGGGCGATTGGCCCGAACGGCCGATCGCATCCTGCTCCGGCCGTTCCTGTCCCGCAAGGCGCGCGCGCGGCGCGAGCCTCTCGGAGCCTGCAGTATATCGGCAGAATCGACGCCGTTAGCGCACCCGCCCCTCTTATGGGGGCGGGCAGGGGCGGGGGGTCGCGCGGACTGGGAGCCAATCAAATGCGGTGCTGCGCCCAATCTCATTCGCCCGACGAAGACCGCCGATCATGCGCCGACTCGAGCGCCGCCGCGAGCGCCCGCCTCAGCGCGTGCATCTGATCGAGAAGATGCAGGACCACCCCGAGCCCCTCGTCGTTCACGCCCATCTTGTCCTGGAGATCGTGGATGAGTTCTGCGCGCGCCAGATCCATGTCGGTGAACGCGGGCTCGACGGCGGACCCGCCGGGGATAACCCATTCCTCCTCGATCCAGACCTCAAGCGTCCGCCGGTCGAGCCGCGCGCGTTCGAGAAACTCCCGCTCG
>DATGHB010000012.1:0-19042 GCA_035308265.1 Roseiarcus sp. | reverse complement strand
GTCGTCGTGGAAGACGGGAATGCCCATGCGGGCCTTCGCCTTCTCCTCGACCTCG
This sequence comes from Roseiarcus sp., assembly GCA_035308265.1. Taxonomy (GTDB): domain Bacteria; phylum Pseudomonadota; class Alphaproteobacteria; order Rhizobiales; family Beijerinckiaceae; genus Roseiarcus. The sequence goes on along the minus strand of DATGHB010000012.1, from coordinate 18,987 downwards.
AAACATTCCGGCCCCTTGATGTCCTCGAGATTGATTCCCCCGAACGTCGGCTCGAGCGCGACGATGATGTCGACCAGCTTGTCGATCTTGGTTTCCTTGACTTCGATGTCGAAGACGTCGATTCCGGCGAATTTCTTGAACAGGACCGCCTTGCCCTCCATCACCGGCTTGCCGGCGAGCGGGCCGATCGCGCCGAGGCCTAAGACCGCGGTGCCGTTGCTGAGGACGGCGACCAGGTTCTGGCGCGCGGTGTAGATCGCCGCGCTCTCAGGCTCGGCCGCGATCGCCTCGCAGGCGAAGGCGACGCCGGGCGAATAGGCGAGCGCGAGATCGCGCTGAGTGGCGAGCGGCTTGGTGGCGACGACCTCGAGCTTTCCGGGGCGGGGCGCGCTGTGAAACAGGAGCGCGTCCGCCTTGAGATCGGCCTCGCCGTCCAGGGGCATTGTTTCTCTCCCGTGAGACGATTGGAGCAATGCCGCATCAGGCTTTCGCGGACAAGTGGCGACCGCGCGGCTCGAGCGTTGCGGCCCACGGGTGCTCCGGAGGAGGCCTAAGAGCGCTGACGCTCGATCGCTGCCTTAGCGCCGAGGCCCGACTATTGCGCGTCTGAGGCGTCAGGCTGCTGCAGGCCCGCCTCGGCGTCCGCGGACTGAACGACCGCCTGTTCCGGCGCCGGCGGCTTGGGAGACTGCGCCACCGCGGTTCCCGGACTCTGGGGCGGCGTTGCCTGCGGCTCCTGAAGGAAGGCCTGCCACTGTTTCCGCGTGCCGTAGAAGACGTCCCGGTCGACGTTGCCGTGGATGCCGGCGGTCTGCCCATCGGACTGATATTGCCAGAACGCCCAGGCCCGCGATCCGTACTTGACCGCCGGATGGTGCTTGGTCGAGCGGACCCAGATCGGATAGTCCGATAAGGCGCCGTCGGACAGGATCGCCTCGTAGAAATCGACGGTGGTATAGATGATCGGCCGCTTGCCGTAATGGCGCTCCATCTCCTCCAGCATCACCTTCATGTCGGCGATGGCGCTCGCCTGGGTGAGATGACGATGGCAGGTCGGCGAGGTCGGCGTCGCCTCAACGTCGAGCACGGGCGGCAGAGCATCGTCCTCGACCGGCGCGTTCTGCTCGAAAAAGGCCATTTCCTCCATTGGCGGGCGGCACCAATAGACAAAATGATAGGCGCCGCGCGGCACGCCTGCCGCCTTGGCCGCGGTCCAGTTGGCCTGGAATCGCGCGTCGGCGCGATCGCCGCCCTCGGTCGCCTTGATCCAGGCGAATTTCACCCCGCTGCTCGCGACCGCGTTCCAGTCGATGTCGCCCTGGAACTTGGAGACGTCGATCCCGTGGATCGGATAGTCCCGGGGCTTCGGATAGATCGAGTTGGTCATCTCCGGAGGAAGCCTGGCCACATCCAGAGGACCGGCGCCGCCGCCGCAGCCTGATAAAGCGGCCGCGAGGGCCATGACCGGGACCATACGGGAAATGAGAATCTTGCTCTCCGGCGCCGTCACCCTGCCCCCCAATCGGTCGACAAACTCAAGTCACACCTGACGACCGAATTAGAGCAATCCTCGTAATGATTCGTTAAATTCCGCCAGGCGCCCGCCACATGACCCTGGCCGGCGCGCAACCCGCTGGAAACCCAGTATGTCTTGCGCACTCTCCCTGTCAATGTGGATCGCGGCTGGTCTGACGGCGCTCCTCGCCGGCGCAAGCCTCGCGCGAGCGGCGGATTGCGGGCCTGAGGCGCTTGGAACCTCGCGGGTGATCGAGGTCGGCACGCAAGGCGGCCTGGAGGTCGGGCTCAAGACTTATCCGCAGACGATTCCGCTCGCCGACCATGAGGTGATCCTCACCTTCGACGACGGCCCGGCCTTGAGGACAACGCCGCAAATCCTGAACGCCCTGGCCAAGGAGTGCGTCCGCGCAACCTTCTTCGAGATCGGCCGCAACGCCGAAGCCTTGCCCAAGATCGCCCGCCGCGAGGCAGCGGAAGGCGACACGGTCGCCTACCACACCTATTCCCATCGTTGGCGGACGTTGCGTTTCATGCCCGACGCGGCGGCGCGCGCGGATATTCTCAAGGGCATGATCGCGGTCGAGAAAGCGGCCTACGGCCAGGACTTCAGCGGCGGCGAGCCGAAAGACCTCAAAGCCCTCAAGCTGCATGCGCCGTTCTTCCGCTTTCCCGGATTCGCCGACACCGAAGCGCTGCGCCAGTGGCTCGCCGCCAATAACGTGGGCGTTTTCGGCGCCGACCTGTGGGCTGGCGACTGGATCAAGATGACGCCGCAGGAAGAACTCGATCTGGTGATGCGCCGGCTCGATCGTCTCGGCAAAGGGATCCTGCTGCTACACGACACCCACCAGTGGACCGCCGACATGGTTCCGATGCTTCTGCGCGAACTCAAAGCCAAGGGCTATAGGGTCGTCCACATGGTTCCGGGCCCTGGACACATGACCACCGCCCCGGCTCCCAAGAGCTGGTTCTCGGAAACCGAGCGAGCGATCCGCTCTTTAAGGCCGCGCCTCGAGAAGTCCGCCGCTCGAAAGGGTGACGGACCGATTCCAGTCAAGCCCGCGCCGGCGGAATAAAGCGGCGCCGCCCGACTTCCCGTCAGGCGTCAACCGGGTGCAATTCGCGTCGCGAGACCTCGCTGTCGAGGTGGAAGCGACCCTTGCCCCGCACTTCCGCCTCCTCGAACTCGGCGGCGGCGATCGCCCGATCGAGGGCGGCGCGCAGTTCCTTGGCTGTCTCCAGCGAGAGCTCGATCCCCGCCCGCGCGCCGGGGTCGAGGTCCGTGTTGATGAAGTCGAGCGTAATGACGTCGCCGAGCTGCGCATGGCGCGCGTGGTCATAGGCGACCACCGCCCGCGTCAGCTGGAACCATTCCTTGCCGCGCTTCGCCATGCCGTCCGCGCGTGCGGTCTCGATGATGGAGGTGCACATGTCTAAGCTCCCTAGTTCGCCAGGCGCTTGCCGAGAAAGGCGAAGACCTTGCTCCAGCCATCGGTGGCCTGCTCCGGCCGATAGATCGGCCGGTTCCAATAGAAGAAGCCGTGGCCGGCGCCGTCATAGCGGTGGAATTCATAGGTCTTGCCGTGCTTCTTGAGCTCGGCCTCGTGCTGGTTCACCTGCTCGGGGCTCGGCGCGCGATCTTCGTTGCCGAACAGGCCGAGCAGCGGACATGAGAGGTCCTTCGTCATGTCGATCGGCGCGACCGGCGTCTTGGAATTGAGCTCCTCCTTGCCCATCACCACCCGGCCTCCCCACAGCTCGACGCAGGCGTCGACGTCCTTGCGCTGGCAGGCGTAGATGAACGCGTGCCGGCCGCCCGAGCAGGAGCCGAAAACGCCAACCTTGCCGTTATGACTAGCCTGCGCGCGCATCCACTTCACCGCGCCTGCGGTGTCGCCAACCACCTGCGAGTCGGCGACGCCGCCCTCGGCGCGGACCCTTGCGCCGACGTCGTCAGGGTCGCCGTCGCTGCCGCCGCCCTCGCGCTCGTAGAGGTTGGCGCAGATCGCGAGATAGCCGTGATGCGCGAACCGTCGCGTCGTATCGATGTAGAACTCGTCCCAGCCGGGGAGATGATGGATGAGGACGACGCCCGGAAATGGGCCGGGGCCCGAGGGCTTGGTTGCGTAAGCCGTTATCGGCATTCCCTTGTCGCCGTTAATAGTGACGTTCTCGCAGGTCATGCCTCGATAGAATGACATTGATCTTCCTCCATGGGCCGATCCAAGGGAATGCGGCGCTACGATCGATGAGGGCGTGAACTCGCTTGCCGCCGGGACGCGTGGCGCCACAATATTCAACGATCCGATATTCGGCGCAATCCGCCCTTTGTCGATCGGCAGGACGCCGCCCAATCCGGGAATCGCCGCCCCTCTCGACAGGCTTTGCGCGGGCGGCCCCGGGCGTGCGATGATGTAGTTGTCGACCCAAAGAGGGAGCGAACCTCATGCCAGCAAAGAAGACCCCCGCTCGGAAACCATGGACCAAGGAAGACCTCCGCGACCTCAAAGCGCACTCCAGGGCGCGGACGCCAGCCGTGCAGGTCGCCAAGGCGATGAAACGGACCGAAGCGGCGGTGCGCCAAAAAGCCAAGACAATCGGGATCGGTCTCGGTCACCGACGCTGACGCCAGTTCACTCCCCGTCACGGCGCATCACGTCCGCGCCGTGACATCGTCACCCCCACGACAAGACTCGCGCTGATGCTCGAAGTCGATTCGGGAGGCTCGCGGATCGCTTTGCTGAACTTGGCGGCCGCGGCGACGGGAAGGGGTAGAGGCTAGGAGCCGACCTCCGCGACTTCCCTCAGTTCCGCGGCGGTCGCCGAGGGAAAGCCGAAGAATTCGAGGTAGGCTGGGATCTGCTCGAATAGCATGTCGATCCCGACCTGCGTTGCGCAGCCGCGCGCCTTGGCCGCGGCGAGAAACGCGGTAGTCTTCGGCTTCAGCACCACTTCGCAGACAAAGGTCGCGGGGGCGAGCCGCGAGACGTCGAGAGGCATCGGATCGCCGGCCCTCATTCCGAGCGGCGTCGCGTTCACGACCACGTCGAACCCGCTCGGGTCGTTCGAACCCCCGGAGACCGTGAGGCGCGGATAGTGTTGCTCGAGACGTTCCGCCAAACCCTCCATTGCGGGGACATTGACGTCGTAGATCGCAACCTTTGCCGCGCCAGCCGCCGCCGCGGAGGCGGCGATCGCCGACCCCACTCCGCCCGACCCGACGATCAGCACGCTCTTGCCGTCGAGGGAGCGGCTGTGGCGCGAGAGGCCGCGGACGAACCCCGCTCCATCGAACATGTCGCCGATCAGGCGGCCATCCGCGTCCCGGCGAACCGCGTTGCAGGAGCCCGCCACCCTGACCGCAGTGGACACCTCGTCGAGGAAAGCGATGACGGAGACCTTGTGGGGCATGGTGATCAACGCGCCGTGGAAGTTCGTGAAGCGGCAGATCTGCGGAAAGGCGGCGGCGAGGTTTTCGGCCCGAACGCCGAGCGGCACGACGGCGGCGTTGATTCCGTGCTTCGCGAACCACGGATTGTAGATCATCGGCGACTTGAAGGTCGTCGTCGGATAGCCGATATGACCGATGAGTCTGGTGTCGCCGTTCAACATCCTCGTTCAGTTCCCATGGCCTGGCGCGGAGCGTAGCCCGGTTCAATCCGCAGGGATGAGAAAGGGAACCCGCCGCGACTGAGGAAGCTCTCCGAGCGCTCCCAGACGCCTGACGTTCGTCTCGACTGAGCGCGTGAGATGCCGTTCGAGCGCCTTGCTCGCCCCGCTGCGATCGCCCGCGATGAGCCGGTCGAAGACCTCCAGATGCTCAGCCAGCATTAGATCGACCTCTTCGGCGTCGAGATGGCGTTGGAATGTGTCATGCGTTGCGAGAAGAGGAAGCTGGCTGCGTTTGACCGCGTCGGCAAGACGGCTGTTGTGACAGCGCAGGACGGAGTCGATGTGGAGGTCGCGTTCCAGCGTCTCGAGCCTTGCAGGCGTGCGCTTGCCATCCCGCGCCGCCCGCACGCGCGCCCTCTTGTCGCTCAGGTCGCCACGATCGAGGCGCGGGAAAGCCTGAACGAGCGCGAGGGGCTCGAGAAGCCGGCGCAGTTCGAAATGCTCACGCATTTGGTCGGGCGTCAGCGGTCCCGCGTACCAACGCCTGTTTCGATCCTGAGTCACCAGGCCCACGCGGTCGAGTTGAGCAACGACTTCGTGGGCGACGGTGCGGCTGACGCCATAGTAGCCGGCGAGCAGGCTTTCATTGACCTGAAAGCGGCCATATTGCAGGCAACAGGCGACAGTATGCTCCACCTCAGAATACATCCTGATCCGGCGGCGGCGCGCGGCTGACTGAAGGGCTTCGGCGTCGGGGATCGCAAGGCCCGCTTCGATGAGATCCCGCCGCAACGGTTCGACTCTCCCCGGGCTGCGGATCATCAGCCCGCGGCCTCCGAAGGCCTGCAGAAGGCCTTCCTCCTTGAGGCGCCTCAACGCCGCGCCGGCAGGGATCCGGCTCGATTGGAAGGCGCGCGCGACCGCCGCTTCGCCGACGACAAGCCCGTGCGGCAAAGAGTTGTCCGCGATTTGCCGGCGCAAGGCGCGGTAGATGACCTCGTAGAGCGGCAGACTCGCGGCCTCGCCTTCGCCGCCGGCGCTCACGGGCAAGCGACCTCCGCTCGGCTGTCCTCAGCCATTGGCCGCCTCGCGCATCGCGTCAGCGTCTTCGCCGGCCGCGACGCCGTGGATGAGACTCATGATCTCTCGACTCATGGGCTCATAGCGCCGGTTGTTTTCTATCAAGCCGGCAATCGAAAAGTTGCGCATCACGAGAATTCGATCGGCGAGCGTGATCATTTCCGGCATGTCGCTCGAGATCAGCAGGACCGAAACTCCGCCGCGCGTGATCTCGGCAATGAGTTCGTGGATGGCTGTCTTGGTTTTGATGTCGATGCCGACAGTCGGCTCATCGATGATCAGAATCTCGACTCCCGCGGCGAGCCATTTGGCGATCGAAACCTTCTGCTGGTTGCCTCCGGAGAGTTTGCCGACCGTCTGTTCCAGCGACGGCGTTCTTATCTCGAGCTTTCGCGCCAGAGGCTCCGCGGTCTCGATCTCGCGCCGCCGCCATAGGAGGCCAACTCGGGACATGATGCGGCGCCAGACCGTGATCGCGACGTTCGAGCGGACGGGATGGGCCAGGATCAGTCCCTCCGCCTTGCGATCCTCCGAGATATAGCCGATCCCCAGCTTCCGGATCGCCTGGGACACGTTGTCGATCGACACCGGCGACCCTTTGAGACGCAGGACACCGGCCGTGATCCGCGCGTCGCCGATCAGGGCGCGAGCGAGCTCCGTGCGCCCGGCGCCGACGAGGCCGTAGAGGCCAAGGATCTCGCCTTTGTGCAGAGTCAAACTCACGTTGCGGTGACCGAGCGAGGTCGCAATCGCGGTCGCTTCGAGGACCGGCTCGCCGGACAGGTCGCGGGCGCCGATATCAGCGACCCGCTCCTCGCGCCCGATCATCGCCGAGACAATCCGGCCGCGGTCCATCCTCCCGATCGGCTCTCCCGCGATGGCGACCTTGCCGTCGCGCAGCGCGGTGACGCGGTCGGAGAGCGCAAGGACCTCTTCGAGCTTATGGCTGACGAAGAGGATCGCCTTGCCCTCATCCTTCAGGCGCCGCAGCACTGCGAAGAGCTCCTCAGCCTCGTGGCCGGAGATCGACGCGGTCGGCTCGTCGAGGAGAAGCAAACCCGCCTCGAATGACAGCGCCTTGGCGATTTCGACGATTTGCATCTGCGCCACCGAGAGGCGGCGAACTTCGGTTCGGGTGTCGATCGACGGATCAATCATGTCGAGGAAGCGGCGCGCTTGGGCGTGCACGCTTCGGTAGTCGATCAGGCCGCGGCGCGTCGGCGGGCGCTCGATCATGATGTTTTCGCCGACCGAGAAGCGCGGAATGAGATTGCGCTCTTGATGGACCGCGCTGACGCCGGCGGCGATCGCCTCGCGCGCCGAGGCGAAGCGAACCTCGCGCCCATCGATCGTAAGGCGCCCTTCGTCCGGACGATAAAGGCCAGTCACGATCTTAATCAGCGTCGACTTGCCGGCGCCGTTCTCGCCGACGAGCGCGTGGACCTCTCCGGGCCGGATGTCCAGCGAAACCCCGTCCAGCGCGATGACGCCGGGAAAGGTCTTGCGAACATTCTCGACAGCAAACCGCATGCCGTCACGCAGTTTCCGCATGGACGGCGCGAAGCCGATTGAGACCGACCGCCGCCAGGATCAGGGCGCCGAGGAGAAACTGAACCCAGTAGGGATCGACTTTGGCGAGCACCATGCCGTTCTGGATCAGCACAATGAGCACGACAGCCAGCGACGTGGCGGCGACCGAGATGTGGCCGCCCGTCAAGGCCGCGCCCCCGATGATCGGCGCGGCGAAGGAAATGATCAGCCAGTCGGCGCCGATCGTCGGTTGCGCCGACCCAAGCTGAGCGACCGCGAGGATGGCGGCGACCGCCGCGAGAAGCCCCGAGAGCGTGTGGGCGAAGACGATCGTTCGATCCCGAGGAATTCCGGAGAGCTCGGCCGCTTGAGGATTGCCGCCGACCGCCAGAAGGTAGCGCCCCGGAACCGTGCGGGCAAGAAAGAAGCCGAGCGCCGCGGCGACGACAAGGGGCGGCGCCAACAAATAGGGCACGGCGAAGAAGCGTTCTGTGCCGAAGGCGACGAATGCGGGCGGGAGATTGTAGAAAGGGATCGATCGGGTGACGCCCAGGTTGATCCCGGCGAAGACCGACGCGGTCGCAAGCGTAATGATGAAACCGTTGATGCCGGTGCGAACGGTGAGCAACCCGTTGGCGAGCCCGCCGCCAGCGCCGATCAGCAATCCAAGGACGACAGCAAGCCCGATCGGAAATCCGAGTTTCTCCATGACGCCGCCCACCGCGATGGCTACAAGGCCGCCGAGCGCGCCGATCGAAAGATTGAGCTGGCCAACGCCGAGGGTCAGCATCTGGGCGAAGGCGACCACCAGAACGACGCAAAAAGATCGCAGCATCACATAGAGATTGAACTCGGTCAGAAATGCCGGAGACATAAGGGACAGAACGACAAGGCCCGCGAGAATGGAGGCGCCGAGCGCCGACCATTCCTTCGCCATGAGATGACGCGCGACGGTCATGGACTTCGTTCCAGACCACGCCGCTCCGCATACAAGCCCCGATATCGGTCCAGCATCACCGCAACGAGCAGAACCAGCCCAAGGAAAAGCTGGAGCCAGAAATTTCCCACCTGGAGGATGAGGAGACCGGATCGGATCGTCGTCACCAGCAACGCGCCCAGCACCGTTCCGACGACCGACACCATGCCGCCCGCCAGCAGCGTTCCGCCCAGAACAGGCGCCAGAAACGACGGCAGCAGCCAATCCTGGCCGACCGACGGCATGGCCGCGCCGAGCCATGTCATCACCATGAGCCCTGCGGAAGCCGCCAGCAATCCGGAGAGCGCGTGGACGATCACAGTCACACGCCCGACCGGCACGCCGGAAAGCTCGGCGGCCCGGGGGTTGGCGCCGGAGGCAAGGATTTCGCGGCCGAGGGCCGTGTAGCGAAACAAAACCAGGAGCCAGGCGCCGATCGCCAGCGCAATGAGGAGCAAGGGCGACACGAAACCCCAGCGCATGCGTCCGAAGCTGGCAATTTCCCTTGGAATCCCATTGTAGATCGTGGCCTTGGTCAAGATGAGCATGCCGCCCGCGAACAGACTCGCGCTGGCCAGCGTGATGATGAACGAGTTCACGCCGGTAAGTACGATCGTCGCCCCATTGGCGAAGCCAAGCAGGGCGCCGAGAACCAGACCCGCGGCGAGCGCCAGTGGGACCGGGAGGCCGTGCGCTTGCATGAGGTAGCCGACAAGCATCACGCTGCATACGCCGATTGAGCCGATCGCGAGATTCATGCCGCCGGTCGCGAGCACGACCATGGTGGAGAACGCGATGACGATATCGATGGCGACCGACCGGGAAATGGCGAACAGATTGAAGGAAGAGACGAAGCCCGGCGCGAGCGCGGTGAAGACCGCCCATAGCAGTCCAACGATCGCGGCGAGGCTGAGGAGGTTCGATTGCTCAAGAAGCCAGCTGCGAAAGGATTCGACGCCGGCAGGGACGGAACGGGTCATCGCGATCGCCCAGAAGCGCTCCGGCTCGAGTTATCGCTGCGAACAGGGCGCAGAGGGCGCGCCCCGCCAAGCCCACGGGCCACGCTTCACTCCGCGCGTCGCCCTCACTTGCATGTGAGGTATTTCTGTTTGAACGAGGACTGGAGATCGGTCGTGATCTTCTTCAAGTCGTTCTTGTACGTGTCGACGTTAGCGGCGCTGATGAGGAGCGTTCCGGAGTCGATGAAGCGGGCGGTCTGCGGCGTCTTGAGGAACGGCGCGTCGGGGTTGACGACGCACGTCCCGCTCGCCATCAGATCGAGCGCATAGGCCGCGACATAGCCCTGACCGTAAGGATTTTGGGCCATCGTGCCGGCCACAAATCCGTCCCTGATTCCATCGAGAACGATCTTGTCGTCGTCGATGCCGACGAGCTTGATCCGCTTGTCGCCGAGGCTGCGAAGCGACTTCGCGGCGACGACCGAGGGGATATAGGCCGTCGCGACCATCCCATCGATCTGATCCTTTTGGGCGCCAAGGAGCGCATTGATCTTCTGGTCCGCAGCCTCCTGCTGATCCGTGTCGGTGAGATGCTGGATCAGAGTCACCGCGCCACTCGTCTCCTTCACCGCCTTTTCGACCGCGTCCATGCGCAGCTTGGTGTTGGGATCGACCAGGAGGCCAGCCAGATGCACGATCCTGCCCTTGCCGCCCATCGCTTTGATGAGCGCCTTCGTGCCGAGATAGGCCGAATTGAAAACGTCGGTGCCGAGGCAAAAGGCGGCCTTGGTCGGATCCTGGGCGCATCCCGCGAGCGCGATCGCCGGCGCTTTGTTTGCCGCCAGCTCATCGATGGTGGAATTGATTCCGACCGCGTCGCCCGGAAAAATGCCAAATCCGTTGTAGCCCTGAGTCATCAGGCTCTCGATCAGCTCGGTCTGCAGGTTGAGCTTCCACTCGGACGGCACTTTGAAGTCGACGGCGGCGATTCCGAAGTCCTTCTTTGCGTCCGCGGCGGCCTGCTCCCAGGGAGCGAAATATGGATGAGGGCCCCCGGGAATCAGCGCGATCTTGTTGTTGGAGGCTTGCGCGCCGCCAGCGAGAAGGGCGAACGCCGCCGCAAGGACCCACCTTATGCGAACAGGACGGTTGTTCATACGTTTCCTCCCCTTCTTCGAAAGCGCTTCGCCGGTTTAGCCAGCAGGCGATTGGCGCATTTTCGAATATCGCATGCAATAGTCGTTTGTAAAGTCTCGGAAACGATCGCGCCGGAATGATCGCAGCGCCGTCGCCGCGTTGAGCCGCCTCGTTCTTCAGGCTGGCGTCGTCGGGTCGCGGCCTAACGCCAGATCAGGCGCGGGCTGTTTCGGCAAATGATGCCGGCTGCCACAAACCGGGACAGGATTCCTGGCGTCGAAAAACCGGAGCTTTCTGGACAGCAGGCAACCGGAGCCGTGCTCGCTCAGACCGGTTCCGTTTGCGGAACCGGGCGCCTCTGACGCAGAGGCTGGATGCGCGTCAGCCGCACCGCCGCCATGACGTCCGAATTCGCCCGCGCATCCGCCGCGTAGTCCTGAAGGCGAAGGAGAGAGAGACGCCCGCCGCCCCCGGCCTCGCTGGCGCTCAGGTCGTCAAACATGACGAACTTGAGATCGCTCACGCCGCCCGCTTCTTTCACCCACAGGGCCGAGGCGATCTGAATGGCGTCGCCGAGCGACATCATTCGCGGCTTTTCGTCAGCCGCGCGCATGGCCTCGGGCCGTTGCCATTTCGCGTCGCGCAGCCGCGCCACGCGCAGCATCGTATTCGGGTCAGGCGTCACCAGCGTCGCAAGCGAGCGGATGTAGCGCGTCAACCCATCGAGAGTCTCGAAGCGTCCGGGAACAAACATCGACGGCCTCAGCTCCGCAAACAGGATGCTGCTCACCCAAACTCGACGTTTCGCAACGACAGCCTGGGTCAGGATCCTGTCGATGTGCTCCTCGGCCTCGCCCGAGACGCCGCTGGCGTGGCGCAGAAGGACGTTTGTATGAAGGAAATGATGATCGCAGGCGGACCGATCCGAGCGCGCGTCCGTTTGGGGAAATGGGTGCATCTCAAGTTCCATTTTTCGCTTGGCGTCGGCTGGCGCGAGTCGACATCGCCAGCCTGCGGCAATCTGATTAACAAGGGCCCACTTTCCTCGGCTTTTGTCGCGGGCGCGATGAATTAGACATGAATTGGAACTGACGTAGCGTGATCTGCGTCACACAACTTACGGTACGTCACGTTCTATACCCGCGTTCAATTGTGGAAGATCTTCGTCAATTGAGGACTAACCTCGCGAGGATCGAGCGGTCAGACTCCCGACTGAAGCCTGCGTGTGCGGGACAAGGGCGCCCTCGCCCCCAGTCAGTGCGTCTGCGCCTCCTGCTCGCGGCCCCGCGCCGCGCGATATCCGGCGGCGCGCGCCTGGGTCTCGCACATATACGCGCCCCTGCGGGTGTGCCCGTAATAGCGGGTTCCCGAGTAGTGGTAGACATGCGTCGATGTGTTCGTCCACACGACCGTGTCCGACGGGCATTGCGCCCGCGCCTGAAGCTCGGTTGCGTATTCGCCTGCCCGGGCGGCGGAGGGAGCGCCAACATTCGACGCCGGCGCGGACGGCTGCTGCCACGGAAACAAAGAGCCTGACTGAGAGGCGGGCGCGGGCGCTGGGGCTGGCGCGGAAGCGAAACCTCCCGATGGCGCGGCGGCGACGGAGCCCTGGCCCGCACGGCATTGCGCCAGGAATTGCAGCCAGGTTTGGCCACCGGTCGTTCCCGCGGCCTTGGCGTCCTTCCATCGGCTCGCGCATAGCCTCATGACGCTTTGATGCTCAGTTCCGCCGCCTGCATTCGACGCTGGCGCGGAGGCGGGCGCCGAGGGCTGCAACCACGACGGGATCAGCGAGCCCGATTGGGAAGCGGGCGCAGGCGCGGCGGCGGCTGAGCTCTGGCTCGTACGGCATTGCGCCAGGAATTGCGGCCAGGTCTGGCCGCCGGTCGTTCCCGCGGCTTCCGCCTTCTTCCATTCAGTCGCGCATGTCCGCATGACGCTCGCGGCGTTCGCGGCAGTCGGGCCGGCGACAGGCAGCGTGGCGATGGCCGCCGCGACCAGTGAAGCGAACGAATAGCGCATGTCCCTCTCCTCGATGACGCTCTGGAATGGACGCGGCGCCAGCCTAACGCGAGCGCGACCGCTCCGCCAAGCTGGATTTCGCAGCGCGGCCTTGCGCCGCATCGCCCCTTACGAAGCGACGATTTGCGCGACCCGATCGGGGGAAGCGACGGCTGGCGGACGTTCGGGCGTCCCGTTCGGCGCCGCGCGCAGGTATTGCCTCGGCCATGGTGTGACAAGTCCGAGTTCCTGCGCGGCGCGCAGCGGCCAGTAGGGGTCACGCAGTATCTCCCGCGCGAGCAGCACCATATCGGCCTCATCGTTGCGGATGATCTGGTCGGCCTGAGCGGGCGCGGTGATCATGCCGACCGCGGCGGTGGCGATATTGGCCTCGCGCCGGATCCGCTCGGCGAACGGCGTCTGATATCCGGGGCCAATGGGAATGTCCGCCTTCTCGACATTGCCGCCCGACGAGCAATCGATCACGTCGACGCCGAGAGCGAGCAGAAGGCGCGCGAGCTCGACCGATTGATCGACGTCCCAACCGCCTTCGACCCAATCGGTCGACGAGATTCGCACGAATAGCGGGCAGCGCTCTGGCAGCGCGCGCCGCACCGCCGCGACGCATTCGCGGAGGAACCGGGTGCGGTTGTCGAACGAACCGCCATAGGCGTCGGCGCGGCGATTGCTGAGCGGCGACAGGAACTCGTGAATGAGATAGCCGTGCGCGGCGTGAATCTCGATGACCGAGAAACCCGCGGCGACCGCGCGTTCAGCCGCGATCGCGAAGGCGGTTTGCAAGGACTTGAGCCCGTCGACCGTCAATTCTTCCGGCTTGGCGTAGCTGTCGCTGAAGGCGACGGCGCTCGGAGCGACCGGGCGCCACCCCCCGGCCGTTTCGGGAACGGCGCCGCGTCCGTCGCCGGGGCGGTACGTGCTTCCCTTTCGTCCGGCATGCGCGAGCTGGATGCCGGCGCGGGCGCCCTGCGAATCGATGAAGCGGGCAATCCGCTCGAGTGGTTCGAAATGCCTTTCGCTCCAGGCGCCGAGATCCTGCGGGGAGATGCGGCCTTGGGGCGTGACCGCGGCGGCCTCGGTGAACACCAGCGCCGCGCCGCCGGCGGCGCGCGCGCCAAGATGCGCGAGATGCCAATCGTTGGCGTAGCCGTCGATGGAGGAATATTGGCACATCGGCGAAACGCCGATGCGGTTGGGGAAATCAACGTCGCGCATGCGAAGCTTGCTGAACAGGTGCGGCATGGGTCAATCGTCTCGATCGAGAGGGAGGGACTTCAACTGTTGGTCTGGGAGCGCGGCTTCGCCGGGGGCGGCCGTCGCGGGGGGACCATAGACAGAGAGGCCGCGCGGTCAAGCCGAATGGCCCGCGGCGTCTCCTGGTCGGGCGGTTCCGGCCGCTGCGGCGGATGGGTCAGCCGGCAGCGATGGCCTTGCCTGTTTCGGGGTCGAAGAAGTGCAACGGGCCGTCGAAACTCAGCGTGATCGTGTCTCCGGGGCGGTCGCTCAAGCGCTCGCGAAGCACGCAAACGATGTCCTGACCGGCGAAGCCGGCGATCACCTCAGTTTCATATCCGGTCGGCTCGATGACCATAATGCGCGCGGGCATGGCGCGCGGTCCGCCGAGCTTCACGTGCTCCGGCCGCACGCCCATGATGATCTCCGAGCCGGGAGCGGCTCGCGGCGTGGCGCCGAGCGGAATCCTGACGCCCGAAGCGGTGACGAGCGTCGGCCCCTCGCCGCCTTCGAGGCGCGCCTTGATGAAGTTCATGGCCGGCGAACCGATAAACCCGGCGACGAACAGATTGGCTGGACGATCGTAAAGGTCGAGCGGCGCGCCGATCTGCTCGACCACGCCGTCGTGGAGAACCACGATCTTGTCGGCCATGGTCATCGCCTCGATCTGGTCATGGGTGACATAGATGGTCGTGGACCCCAACCGTTGCTGCAGCGCCTTGATTTCGGCGCGCATCTGCACGCGCAACTTCGCGTCGAGATTGGACAAGGGCTCGTCGAACAGAAACACCGCCGGGTCGCGCACGATCGCCCTTCCCATCGCGACCCGCTGCCGCTGGCCGCCCGACAACTGGCGCGGGTAGCGCTCGAGCAGGGGCTTGAGGCCGAGGATGTCGGCGGCCTTCCCCACCTTTTCGGCGATCTCCTCCTTCGGCCGCCGCGCAAGCTCGAGCGAGAAGCTCATGTTCTTGCCTACCGTCATTTGCGGATAGAGCGCGTAATTCTGGAACACCATCGCGATGTCGCGCTCTTTCGGCGGCACATTGTTGACGATGCGCCCATCAATGCGAAGCTCGCCGCTGCTTATCGACTCGAGCCCGGCGATCATCCTCAGCAGCGTCGACTTGCCGCATCCCGACGGCCCGACCAGAATGACGAATTCGCCGTCCTCGACGTCGATCGAAACGCCGTGAATGACCTCGAGCGCGCCGAAGCTCTTGCGCACATTGGAAACTTCGACCGAGGCCATGTCCGTTCATCCCCGTTGCGGTTGGCGTCAAGCGTCGTCGGACGCGGTCCGCCGTCAGACCACCTGGTTTCGCAAGACGGTTTCGCCGCGAAGCAGGCGTTCGATGTTGTCGACGAGAATGTCAACGACATTCTCCTCGTAGCGCCCGGTTTCTCCCGCGGCATGCGGCGTAATCAGCACGTTCGGCAGCGCCCAGAGGGGCGACTCTGGCGGCAGCGGCTCCTCGGGGAAACAGTCGAGCGCGGCGGCGCGCGCCGACCCGCCCGCGAGCGCCGCGATGAGCGCCTTCTCGTCAACAACCCTCCCGCGCGCGACGTTGATCAGGAGCGCGCCGGGCTTCAAGGTGGCGAGCGCCGCCGCGTCGATCAGGCCCTCGGTTTCCGGCGTCAAGGGACAGGTCAGCGCCACAACGTCGGCCCGCGCGAGCGCTTGGCTCAGGTCGGCAGCGGCCACCACCTCGTCGGCGATTGCCGGCTCCGGCCGCGCCGTGCGGCGCACGCCGATGACACGCATGTCGAAAGCGCGCGCCAGCGCGGCGAGCCGCATGCCGATGCGGCCGAGACCGACGATCGCCAGCGTCTTGCCGCCGAGCTCCTGCTCGCGCAGCGCCCGATCCCCGATCATGCCGCGCCATCGCCGCGCCTGCTGGTTGTCGCGCGCGAGATGAAGCTGCCGGGTCAGCGCGAGAATGAGCGCAATCGCGTGTTCCGCCACCGCCCGTTCATTCACGCCCTGGGCGTTGGCGAGCCGGACGCCGCGCTCGACGAACAGCGCCCGGTCATACTGATCGACGCCGGCGCTGAACGATTGCACGAAGCGCAGTTTCGGCATGGCCGCCATGAGCGTGTTGCGCCACAGGCCCGATACGACCAGCACATCGGCTTCATGCGCCCGGCGCTCGAGCTCGTCGTGCGTCCGCACCTCGAAGTGCGCGACGCCGGTCCGCCGCGCGGCGAATTCCTCGCCCGCGCGATAGGCGGCGTGGGCGAAGCCGATCGTGAGCGCGTCGCGCGACGGGAAAGCCGCGCGGTTCAGCATGGGCGAGAAGCCGCGATCAGGGCCGGCGCCGCCGAGGCTTGACGCATGTCCTCCCTTCCCCCCGACGATGGGCGGCGCCGCCGCGACCGGGAATCGCCGGCGCTTCGGATTGCCCGGCGACAGGGTAATATGCGGGATATGAGAGGCTTGGAAAGAGAGAATCGCCGTCCGCGGGCCTTCGATTTCAAAGCCAATGATGGACGGCCGTTCGCTGAATCGCGGAGTCTGGAATGAACGCAGTTTCGGATCAGCCAGAGCCGCTCGCGCTCAACGAAAAGGACCTGGCGGAGGAAGGCTGGGACGATCCGGTGCGCGGCCGCCTGCGCTGGCGCACCCTGTTTTCGAAGGGCATGACCCCGACGGCGGGCATGACCTGCGGCGTCACCGAACTTGCGTCCGGCGACTGGCTCGGCCTGCATCGGCACGCGCCTGCGGAAGTCTACTATGTGTTCGCCGGCGCCGGCCTCATGACCCTCGACGGCCGCGAGATCCCGGTCAAGGCCGGGAGCGCGGTGTTCATTCCCGGCATGGCCGAGCACGGAATCCGCCAGACGGGAAACGAGACGCTGCGCCTCTTTTACGCCTTCCCGGTCGATTCGTTCGAGGGGGTGGAATACCTCTTTTCCGCCGCGCCGCGCGGCTGACCGCGCTTGCCAGCATGAGCGGGTCGCGATAGCGGTCCGTTTGATGTCTTCCGCCGCCATGGCCATCTCCTACTCGGCCGCTCCCGGACGCGAATGCGGGGCCTGCACGCTCTGCTGCAAGGTTTACGCGCTGCCCGAACTCAAGAAGCCTCCGGGGGCCTGGTGCAAGCATTGCGCGCCCGGAAAGGGCTGTGCGATCCACGACGCCGCTCCCGGCCAGTGCCGGCGGTTCTTCTGCCTGTGGATGACGGACGGCGGGATGACCGCCGAGTGGAGGCCCGACCGGGCGCGGTTCGTGCTCTCCATCTATCCGGCGAACGGCTTCATCTACGGCCAGGTCGATCCCGGCTCCCCAGATTCGTGGCGGAGGGCGCCCTATTTCGACGCCTTGCGGCGAATCGCGAAAACGCTGCTCGAGGAGAAGCGCCATGTCATCATGTTCGTCGGCGATTCTGCGACGCTGGTCATGCCCGACGACGTCCTGCCGCTCGGCAGGATGACGCCTGAGGAGAGTTTCCGCATCGAACCGGCCTTCGGCCCGAAAGGCCCGACGTGGCGCGCGACCAAAATATGAGCACCCCGGATCCGGCCTTACGGGCGCATTTCCGCCAAAGACGTAACGCAAGGATGCAGGGACGTGCGCGGCGGGGTTATCGGAAGGGACGCTGGATCTTCGCTGCGAACGAGAGGGGCCGGCGGCGATGATTGGACGTCTTTGGCTTGGGGTTGTCGCTTCCGCCGCCTTTATCGGGCCGGCGACGGCTGAACTCGCGATGACCGGCGCGCCAGTCACGATGCGCGACGGGCCGACCGGCAGAGCAAGGGTCGTTCAGCGGATCCCCCAAACGGCTGAAATTGAAGTCTTGAAATGCGCGCGGGGCTGGTGCCACGCCTCGTGGCGGGGCCGATTTGGCTATATCCCGGCCGAAGCGGTCGTGCTCGGACCCCCGCCCGCGACCTTGCCCGGCGACCAGATGCCGCCGCCGTTCGTCAATGTGCAGCCGACCTATGCCGCGCCCCCGGTGTGGCGATGGACAGGCGCCTATGTCGGCGTGAACGGGGGTTTGGGCTCGAGCCGCTGGTAGCGCCGATCCTTCGCTGGCGCGAGCGGGGCCCTACCCATCGGCGCCGCACGGCCTTATATGGCGGGTTGATCCCTTTCCTGAACCTGAGGAGACGAAGCGCGTGACCACGAGCCGCGAGCAGGAGAAAATTCCCGTCACCGTTCTCACCGGCTATCTGGGCGCCGGCAAGACGACTCTGCTCAACCGCATTTTGAGCGAGCCGCACGGCAAGCGCTACGCGGTCGTCGTCAACGAATTCGGCGAGATCGGCATTGACGGGGAACTCGTGGTCGGCGCGGACGAGGAAGTGTTCGAGATGAACAACGGCTGCATCTGTTGCACCGTTCGCGGCGACCTCATCCGGATCATCGAGGGGCTGATGAAGCGCAAGGGCCGGTTCGACGCGATCATCGTCGAAACGACCGGGCTCGCCGATCCGGCGCCGGTCGCGCAGACCTTCTTCGTCGACGAGGACGTGCGGGAGGCGGCCCGGCTCGACGCCGTGGTGACGGTCGCCGACGCCAAGTGGCTTGCCCAGCGTCTGCGCGACGCGCCCGAGGCCAAGAACCAGATCGCCTTCGCCGACGTCATCATCATCAACAAGACCGACCTTGTCAGCCCCGAGGAATTGCGCGAGGTCGAGGCGCGCATCCGCGCCATCAACCCCTATGCGTCGCTGCACCGGGCGAAAAAATGCGACGTCAAGCTGGCCGACGTGCTCGAGCGCCGCGCCTTCGACCTCGACCGCATCCTCGACATCGAACCCGATTTCCTGGTCGCCGAGGATCACGACCATGAGCATGGCCACGATCATGACGGCGACCATCATCATCACGGGCTCAAGCACTATCACGACGAGGACATGCAGTCGGTGGCGGTGCGGTTCGAGGGCGACGTCGATCCGGCCAAGTTCATGCCGTGGATCAAC
>DATGHB010000011.1:0-7550 GCA_035308265.1 Roseiarcus sp. | reverse complement strand
GGCCTCGCTTGCGACCGTGCCGCCGAAGCCCTCGCATTCGCCCAGCGCCGAAAGCTCCCGCGCCGCGGCCTCGCAAGCCTCCGCCTTGCGCGAGGCGATCAGCACCCGCGCGCCTGCGCTGAGCAGCGCCTCGGCGCAGATCCGCCCGAGACCCGTGGCCCCGCCGGTCACCAGCGCCGTGCGGCCACGGACGGAAAAAAGCGTGGCTGCGTCGAACATGGCTCCCCGCGCAAGTCGCGATTTGTTATGGACCATAGCAATTCCGCGACAAACGCCAAACCCACGGCCGTCAATCGTCGCCAGGACACCATTCTGCCTGAGGGGAACAATCAATGGCTCAAGACGCTCAGCTTCACTTCGCCGTCATGGTGGGCAGCCTGCGCAAGGGCTCGTTCAACGCGGCGATCGCCCGCGCGCTCCCGGCGCTCGCGCCCGAAGGGGTGACGATCGAGCCTCTGCCCTCGGTCGGCGAGTTTCCGCTCTATAATTACGACGTGCAGCAAAAGGGCTTCCCGCCGGTCGTCACCAAGACGGCGGAGGCGATCCGTAGAGCCGACGGAGTCGTCATCGTGACGCCCGAGTACAATCACACGATTCCCGGCGTGCTCAAGAACGCCATCGACTGGATTTCCCGTTTGCCCAACCAGCCGTTCGCCGCAAAACCGGTCGCGCTCGAAAGCGGTTCGCCAAGCCTGTTCGGGGGCTTAAGAGCCCAACTCGCCCTGCGCCAGATGTTCGTCTATCTCGACGGTCGTGTGCTGAATAAGCCGGAGGTCATCATCCCTCAGGTCAACACGAAGATCGACCCCGCGACCGGCGAGTTGACCGATCCGGCGACCCGCGGCTTCATCGTCGACCAGCTCAAGGCGCTTGCCGAATTCGTCCGGCGTTGACGGGCGGCCGCGCGGCGACCACATTGCCGGGCGTCCCCGGAGGCCCGTCGCACAGATGAAAGTCTCGCTCATCCAGATGAATTCGGTCAGCGACAAGGTCGCCAACATCGCGGCGGCCCAAGCGCTGATCGAGCGGGCCGTGGCCGAGGAGAGCCCGGACTGGGTGCTGCTTCCGGAACAGTTCGACTGGGCGGGCGGCACAAGGGCGGAAAAACTCGCCAATTCCGAGCGCCTGCCTGGCGGCCCCGCCTACGAGATGGCGCGGGCGCAGGCGATCAAGCACCGCATCTTCGTCCACGCCGGCTCGATCATGGAGAGGATCGACGGCGAGGACCGCTACCACAACACCTCAGTCGTCTTTAATCGCGAGGGCGAGGAGATCGCCCGCTACCGCAAGATCCACTTGTTTGACGTCATGACCCCCGACGGAACGGCCTACAAGGAGAGCGCGACGGTGAAGGCGGGCGACAATGTCGTCACCTACGACTGCGAGGGCGTCACTGTCGGCTGTTCGATCTGCTACGATTTGCGTTTCCCCGACCTCTTCCAAGCGCTCATGGAGAAGGGCGCGGAGATGATCGCGATGCCGGCCGCCTTCACCATGGCTACCGGCAAGGACCATTGGGAGGTGCTGCTCCGCGCCCGCGCGATCGAGACCGAGACTTATGTTTGCGCCAGCGCCCAGACCGGATCGTTCACGGTCGGCAACGAGCAGCGCCAGACTTACGGCCATTCGCTGGTCGCCGACCCGTGGGGGCATGTGATCGCCAAGGCCTCGGACGGGGTGGGGATTGTCTCGGCGCGGATCGATAAGGAGCGGGTCAGGAAAGTGCGGGCGATGATCCCGGTCAAGGAGCATAAGGCGAAAATTCCGCGCGACTGACGAAACCGCGTCGCGAGGGCTTTCTCGGTGTCACGTCCTTGTGGCCCTCCACGCGCTCACTGCGGCGGCGATCTGCGCGACCCCTCCCAGCGTCATCGCGACGGTGAGCCCGCCTGCGGCTCCGCCCGCAAGCGCGAAGACGGCGCCCAGCGCAGCGACGCCGATTGTCGCGCCGGACATGCGCGCGACATTGATGAGCGAGGCGGCGGTTCCCGACCGGGCGGGGGGAACGGCGCCGACCGCCATGCCCGCGAGCGGGCCGGTGGCGATGCCCATGCCGAGGCCGGTTAGCGCGAGGCCGGCTTCCGCGCCGGCGATCCCGGCAGCCGAAGCGCTCGCGGCGATCAGAATGAGGCCGCAGCCAATGATGGCGACGCCGCCCGCGATCATGGTCCGCGCGCCGAGGCGCTCCGCGAGCGGGCCGGAGAACGGCGAGGTCACGACGTAAGCAACCGCCGACGGCGTCAATGCGAGTCCGGCGCCGATCGGGCCGAGCTTTCCCTGGGAAAGCCAGGTGAGCGGCAAAAGAAACATCATGCCGTACATGCCGAAGGTCATGCCGGCCGCCGCCGTGGCCGCAGCGCGGAAGGCGGGAATGGCGAAGATCGGCAATGGAACCAGGGCCGCCGCCCCGCGCCCCGCCTCGATCCTGACGAAGGCGAGGAGCGCCGCGGCCGCGAGCGCGAACAAGGCCGTCGAAGCGATCGGGTCGTGGCCGGATTCGATGGCGGCGAAAGCGAGGCCGCCCAGCGCCAAGGCGCCGAACGCCTGGGCCGGCCAATCGAAATCGCGTCCATGGGCGTCGGCGGATTCCGCCAATGCGAATGGCGAAAGCGCGAAGGCGAGGAGGCCGATCGGAACCACGATCAGAAACACGCTGCGCCAGCCGAACCCGTGGATCAACGCGCCGCCGAGGGTCGGGCCGATGGCGAGCGCGACGCCATTGCAGCCGGTCCAGATTCCGAGCGCCCGGCCGCGTTCGCGCGGGTCCGGCCAGGCGACGCGCAAGGCGGCGAGCGAGGCCGGCAGCAGCAAGGCCGCGCCCGCGCCGGTGAGCGCCCTTCCCGCGAGCAGAACGGAAATGGCGGGCGCAGCGGCGCAAACGAGCGAGCCGGCGGCAAAGACCGCGAGGCCGACCATGAAGATCAGCCGCCGGCCCAGAAGGTCGGCAAGCAGTCCGCCGGTCAGGAGGAGAGCGGCGTAAACCAGATTGTAGCTGTCGATGATCCATTGGAGCGCGCTCATCGAGGCGGCAAAATGCTCGCCGATTGACCGGATCGCGAGGTTCGCGATGGATGTGTCGAGCTGGGCCAGGAACACCGCGACGCAGAGGACTGGCAGGGTCAGACGGTTGCGCGCCGGCCCGGCGGCGGCGAACGACGAAAAGGCGCGTGCGTCAATGCGCATGGCGTAAGCTCCAAAATTTGTCTTGAAAACGACGGCGTCGCGGGGCTCTCCCGGCCCGCCGATGGTCAAGATGATAGCGGCGGCGCGACGCCGATGGTTCGATGCCGATCGAAGCATTCGGGGCGGCGTTCGGTTAGAGTAGGCTGGAAGGAGCAGTCCGATGTGCACGTTGCCGAGCGTCGCTGGAACCGCCTCGCTGATCGCCGATCCGGCACGCGCGTCGATGCTGCTGGCGCTGGTCGACGGGAGGGCGCTGCCCGCCGGCGAACTGGCTTTTTCGGCGGGAGTGACGGCCCAGACCGCGAGCTCGCATCTGGCGAGGTTGCTCGACGGCGGCCTCATCTCCGTCGAGAAGCAGGGGCGCCACCGCTATTTCCGCCTCGCGGGCGCCCATGTGGCGCGGGCGCTGGAGCAACTGGCCGAGATTCGTCCTCTCGGGCCTGTCCGCCGCAAGGCGCCGACGCGTTCCGCGCGCGAATTGCGCTTTGCCCGCTGCTGCTACGACCATCTGGCCGGATGGCTGGGGGTCGCGGTGACCGAGGCGTTGACGGAGCGCGAATTCCTGGTCGCGGCGCCGGACAAACTGTTTGAGCTGACGCCGGCGGGCGCGGAGTGGTTCGCGGGCGCCGGCGTCGACATGCGCGCGCTGAAGGCCTCGCGCCGGGGTCTCGCGCGCCAATGTCTTGACTGGACCGAGCGCGCGCACCATCTCGCCGGGCCGCTGGGGACCGCGTTCATGGGCGCCATGTGCGAATCGGGATGGCTGCGCCGGGCGGCCGGCTCGCGGGCGATCGCGCTCACTCCGAGGGGCCAGCTCGAGATGAAGCGGCGGCTGGGCCTGGAGGCGAGCCCGCAGGCCCTGGATTCCTTTGATTCCGCGCGCTCCGCCCTGCTCGAAACGCCCGCCGGGCCATAAAAATTGAACCTCGCCCACCGATAATTGTGTTTGGCTGCGATCCGGTCAGGCGGGATAATGCAGGCGCTTCAGGGGATTGCGCTCAAAGCGAGCGTTCCTCTAACCTGACGGGCTTCATTTGAGAGCGTTGACGGGCGCGTCGAACCGCGTGCGAACAGACGTTCAGCGGGAAGGCGCGAATGGCCGACGACGAACTCGACCTCAAAACCCTGGCCGACGACGAACTCGTCAAGCAGATGCACGACGACCTCTACGACGGCCTCAAGGAGGAGATCGAGGAGGGCGTTCGAATCCTGCTCGACCGCGGCTGGACGCCCTACAAGGTCCTGACCGAGGCCCTGGTCGAGGGCATGCGCATCGTCGGCATCGATTTCCGCGACGGCATTTTGTTCGTGCCGGAAGTGCTGATGTCGGCCAATGCGATGAAGGCGGGGATGGCGATCCTGCGCCCACTGCTGGCGGCGACCGGCGCGCCGAGGATGGGAAAAATGGTGATCGGCACCGTCAAGGGCGACATCCATGACATCGGCAAGAATCTCGTCTCAATGATGATGGAGGGAGCGGGCTTCGAGGTGATCGATCTTGGAACCAACAACAGCGTCGACAAATATCTCGAGGCGATCGAGAAGCACCAGCCGGAAATCCTCGGCATGTCGGCGCTCCTGACCACGACCATGCCCTACATGAAAGTCGTCATCGACACGCTGAAGGAGAAGGGCATGCGCAACGACCACATCGTCCTGGTCGGTGGCGCGCCGCTCAACGAAGGCTTCGCCGAGGCGATCGGCGCCGACGCCTATTGCCGCGACGCCGCGGTCGCGGTCGAGACCGCCAAGGCCCTGCTCGCCCGCCGGCAGGGGAGCGTGCAGGCGAAAGAGCAAGCTGGAGCGGGGGCGTGAGACATCCCTCGCAGGGAGACGAGGTGGACTCAGAAACGACCCACCGCGCTAGCGCGCCTGGGTCGCGCCGCGTTCTGGTCATCGCCTGCGGCGCCTTGGCGCGTGAAGTGCTCGCGCTCGGCCTCGATCATATCGACGTCGCCTGCCTGCCGGCGCAGTTGCATAACCATCCTCAC
The DNA here is from genome assembly GCA_035308265.1 of Roseiarcus sp. Lineage (GTDB taxonomy): Bacteria > Pseudomonadota > Alphaproteobacteria > Rhizobiales > Beijerinckiaceae > Roseiarcus. Next base: position 2,376 of record DATGHB010000011.1, on the reverse strand, counting down.
CGGATCCCGGAGGCGATGCGGGCCAAGATCCGCGCCAGTCGCTCAGCTTACGACGAGATCCTCTGCCTCTACGGCGATTGCGGAACCGGCGGCGAACTCGACCGCGTGCTTGAGGAAGAGGGGGTGAGCCGCATCGAGGGCGCGCATTGCTATGCGTTCTATGCCGGGGACGAGGCTTTCGCGCGCCTCATGGACGACGAGCCGGGCACGTTCTTCCTCACGGATTTTCTCGTCCGCCATTTTGATGCGCTGATCATCCGCGGGCTTGGACTGGATCGCTTTCCTCAGCTGCGCGACGATTATTTCGGCAATTACCGCCGGGTCGTGCATCTGGCGCAATTCGACGATCCCGAGATCGACGCGAAGGCCCGTACGGCGGCCGACCGGCTTGGCCTGGCCTATGAGCGCCGCTTCACGGGATTGCAGGGAATCCGCGCCTTCCTCGATCGCGCGCCGCGAAAGCGGGAGGCGCCATGGCCAGCCTGACCGTCCTCTACTGGCGCGACATCCCGAGCCAGGTCATCGTGAAGAGCGGGCGTTCGGCGGCGAAACGTCAATTGTCGGAGCGGTTCATCCGCGCCATCGACGCCGCGGCGATGCACGCGGGCGCGAAGAGCGAGGACGCCTATCTCGCCGAGTGGCGGCGCGGCGAGCCAGTCCCTTGCGGCGACGATCTCGAAGAGGAAGCCGCCGCGGCCGCCGCGAGGCTGGAAAAGGAATACGACACCCACCGGCTGGCCATACTCGCCAGGCACGATGGGCGAGAAGGCGAGCCGTGACGAGGGCGGTTGTGCGTCGCCACCGTCTCCGCCGGGAAGCCGATCACCCTCTCCACCGGCCCGTCGGGCCTTTGGAAGGACGCCCGTCTTCGACGGGCCATGGGTCGGCCCCCCTTGTGTCCGCAACCGGTGAGAAAGTGTGCGACCGGGCGGCTGTTGCAGGCAACCGCCCGTCGCTGGATCTGAGCCCCGCGATCAATAGTGAGCGATGACGACCATTGGTTTCGTCTGCAATTCGCCGGGAGGATAGGTCTGCGCGCCATCCGGCCCGGCCCCGGGCCACTCTGCGATGGCGTCGGGCGCAACGCCGTTGCGGCTGAGTTCTGCCCGCACGCTCTCCACCCGCCGGTTCAGAATGCGGGCGCGTCGTTCTGCGTCTCCAACGACCTCCGCGCGCTGGTTGACGTCGATCAGCGTCACCGTCTGCGGGCCAGCGCCGGCGGCAGCGTCGACGACCATCTGCTGGCCGACGATGGTCAGGGCCGAGCCACGCCAGGCAGCCTCGGAGAGATAGTCACGCTTGACTTCGGGCGTCGCGCACGCGCTCGCGGTCAGAGCGATCGCGCAGGCGAAGCCCGCGCGAGCCGCCGAGCCACGCGCCCCGGCTCGGCTCACCCGGGCCACGCGGCGACAGACCAGTTTCCCGGCAGCGGCTGATCGTTGGATCATTTGCGACCTGTTTGCGGGGTCTTTCTGCGATAGCCCTGTGCGACGCTCGGAGCTAGTCCCTCGCGACCGGTTTGGTCGCGATCGCCGCCGCGCTCATCCTCGCCAATCGCGGGCCAGCATAGTGACGAGCCGGCCCGGACGCCACGATTCCGGGAACATGGCGCCCGCTGGGGCGTTGAGCAGTCTCGAGTCCCCGGGCGTTTGGTCCGAGGGCGGCCTCGGCGCTCCGTCGCGCGACGGAGTCCGGTTGGCGACTGTCAAAAGCTATCGGAGAGATCTCATGAGAAACGCATTCGTGGCGCTGTGCGCCGCTTCGCTTTGCGCCGTTGCGGCGCCCGCAATGGCGCAGGAGTATTCGACCGTCCCTGACAATACCGGCGCGCCGCTGTACAGCTACCGCCATACCGCGCCGCAGCCCGCCGCAGTCGGAAGCTGCGAGATCCTGAGCGGCAACCGCGTCTGCACCGCTACGCCGGCGGGATACGGTGCTGAGTACGGTTATGGGTACGGCCCGGCTGGCGAGCTAATCGCCGCTCCGGTCGCCATCGTCACGGCGCCGTTCGGCTTTTTCGGCGGACCGCAAGTGGCCAGTTCAGGCGCAACCTATGCGCCGGCTACTGGCACCGGTACGTATAGCTACGAGAGCCATGTGCCGCCGCAGCCCGGCGCAGTCGGATACTGCGACATCATCTCGGGCAACCGCGTCTGCTTCTGACGTTTGCCCGGTGCGCGCGCCGCCCGCCAACAGGCGGGCGGCCGCGGTCCCGCCTATCCGTTTCCCCACACTTCCTCGGCGATCTCGACCAGGCGCGCAAGCTTGATCCACTGGTCGGCTTCCTCAAGGTCGTTCCCGTGCGCGGTCGAGGAGAATCCGCACTGGTGGGAGAGCGCGCATTGCTCGAGCGGCACATATTTGGTCGCCTCCTCG
>DATGHB010000010.1:0-16889 GCA_035308265.1 Roseiarcus sp. | reverse complement strand
CAAGAGCCGATAGCGTCTATCTTCGACTACGCGATGACCAGCACTCTGAGACGGGCCGCGGCGATCGGCGACAGCCCCAACCGGATCACGCTTCTGCGCGACGCCGACGGCGACGGCTTCGCCGAGACCCGGAACGTGTTCCTCGAGGGGCTGAACCAACCATTCGGGATGGCGCTCCTCGCCGACACGTTCTATGTCGGCAACACCGATGGCGTCGTCGCGTTTCCCTACAAGTCGAGCGCGAACCGGATAACGGAGCCCGGCCGGAGGCTCACAATGTTCAATGGCGGCGGCCATTGGACGCGCAGCCTGCTTCCCTCGCGCGACAGGACCAAGGTCTATATCGGCGTCGGCTCGCTGACCAACATCGCCGATAAGGGCATGGCCGTCGAACAGGGCCGGGCGGCGATTCACGAACTTGATCTGGCGAGCGGCAAGAGCCGCATCTTTGCTTCCGGCCTGCGCAATCCGGTGGGGCTCGCGTGGGAGCCGCACACGGGCGCGCTCTGGACGGTGGTCAACGAGCGCGATGGTCTCGGCGACGAAACGCCTCCCGACTACCTCACCTCGGTCCGCGACGGCGGCTTCTACGGCTGGCCCTATTGCTACTGGGGAAAGACGGTGGACGACCGCGTCCCGCAAGACAAGGAGGCTGTGGCGAGGGCGATTCAGCCGGACTATGCGCTGGGCGGCCACACCGCCTCGCTCGGCTTATGCTGGCTGCCGGCCGGAACGCTTCCAGGGTTCCCGGAGGGCATGGTCATCGGGCAGCATGGCTCCTGGAACCGGAGCACGCTCAGCGGCTACAAGGTGATCTTCGTGCCGTTCGAGAACGGACGTCCCGCCGGGCCGCCGCGCGACGTCCTGACCGGGTTTCTGGCCGCCGATGAGCGATCGTCATACGGACGGCCGGTGGGCGTGGCGTTGGGCCCGGACGGCTCGCTGCTGGTCGCCGACGATGTCGGCAATGCGATCTGGCGGGTGACGGGAGCGTGACCGAGGCCGCGGCGATTGAGTTAGTCTGGCGCAAGGTCGATCCGCGACACTGGAAAGTCGGGAGCAAGGGACGTCGAGCGCAGGTGTGGGACGAACTCAATGAACCGCTTGGCTTTGGTCCGGGCGCGCTCGCCGCGCCGCCGGCCGGCCAAATTCGCGTGAGCGGGCGCTGGGTCGCGGGCGTCGCGGCTTTGGCCCTGGCGGCCGGCGCGCTCGCGCTTGCGCGCCGCGATGCGCCGCCTGGCGGGGGCGAGCCGTTCGCGGTGGCGAAAGTGGAAGCGGCGCCCGCGCCGCCGAAGCCCGCGGCGCGAGAGTCCGCGCCCGTCGCGCGCGAAGCCCAGGCGGCGCCGGCCGCCTCGGCCGAGCAGGTGGAAGCAGCCAGCGGCGTCAAGGTCACGCGCGGGGGCGGCGGTCCGCCCAAGGCGCTGATCATCGATGTCGCCCGGGCGCTCGGCGCCAAGCCCGGACCCGACGCCGGCCCAGGCGAGAGCCCGCCCGCGCAAGCCAACCCGTGAGCCCGACGCCCAAGAGCGGCGGTTCGTTCTATCGGCCATGCGTCGGCGTCGCGCTAGTCAACGCGGAGGGCCACGCGTTCATTGGCCATCGCAGGCGCAAGCGCGCCACGGACGTTTTGGACGCGCGGTCCTGGCAGATGCCGCAAGGAGGAATCGACGCCGGCGAACAGCCCGTCGAAGCCGCCAGGCGCGAGCTCTGGGAGGAGACCAGCGTGCGCTCGATCGAACTGATCGCGGAGCTGCCGCGCTGGCTCAGCTACGATCTGCCGGAAGACGCGCTGAAGCGCTGGGGCGGGCGCTATCGCGGACAGACCCAGAAATGGTTCCTGTTTCGCTTCACCGGAAAAGACAATGAAATCGACGTGCGCCGGCCGGCCGGCGGCGCCCACGACGCCGAATTCGACGCCTGGCGCTGGGAGCGGCTCGAGCGTCTGCCCGAGCTGGTCGTGCCGTTCAAGCGCGAAGTCTACGAGACGGTCTCAGCCGCTTTCGCGCCGCTCGCGCGTCCGGCGGGCAGATGACCGCGGCTCCTTCTCCTACTTGCCAGCTTTGACCGAGGCGATCGCCGCCGCCATCTCCTCGTCCATCTTCCTGCGCAGGCGGTGATCGGAGAGGTCGACATTCGCGCGCTCAAGATCCGCCTTGAGCGCGGCGGCCACGTCGTCGTCATTTCTGCCGACCTGCGCGCCGACGAACGCCTCGGCGTATGTCTCGGCGTCCGCCGCGGAAAGCCCCTTCGTCCCGGCGACCCAGAGCGCCACCGCCTTGTTGCGCCGCGCGACCGCCTTGAAACGAAGGTCCTCGTCGTGGGCGAACCGCTTTTCGAACGCATTCTCGCGATCGTCAAATGCGTCGGACATGATGGCCTCCGTCAGTTGGCGAAACCCTATCGTGCGCCATCTCAGCCGGCGACGCCGCGATCCCTTTGCCGGGCGAGCTTATGACGGTTTCTGGACTGGCGCGCAATCCGCGCGAGCCGTTCGTCCAGGATGCTCATGGCGCCCAGGCGCGGCCGTGCGGTCCGGGCGGCAGGCCGAGCCTCATGGCGATGGTCTCGGCGACATCGGCGAGGGTCGAACGGGCGCCGATCGGCCCGGGCCTCGCGCCGGCGCCGAAGGCGAGGATCGGCACATGCTCGCGGGTGTGGTCGAAGCCCCTGAAGGTCGGATCATTGCCGTGGTCGGCGGTGATGACGCATGTGTCGGACAAGCGCATCGCCGCTTCGATCTCGCCGAGCCGCCGGTCGAAAGCCTCGAGACAGGCCGCGTAACCGGGGACATCGCGGCGATGGCCCCATTCGGTGTCGAAATCGACCAGGTTGACGAGGATGAGCCCGCCTTCCGCGGTCGTCGTCAGCGCGTCGAGGAGGAGGTCGATGTTGGCGTCGTTGCTCTTGCCCTTGCGCTCGTCGCCGGTGTCGCGATGGGCGAAGATGTCGCCGACCTTGCCGATCGAGACGATAGCGCGGCCCGCGCGCGCGGCGCGCTGCAGGAGGTTGCCGTCCGGCGGAGGAATGGCGAAGTCCTTGCGGTGCGGCGTGCGGACGAAATCCCCGGCGGCGGCGCCGACGAAAGGCCGTGCGATGACCCGGCCGATCTTCAGCTTGTCGCAGAGCTTCCGGGTGATGCGGCAGAGCTCGTAGAGGCGCTCAAGGCCGAACGCCTCTTCATGCGCCGCGATCTGGAGCACCGAATCGGCCGAGGTGTAGCAGATGGGCTTCCCCGTCCTTAAGTGCTCCTCGCCGTAATCCTCGATCACCGCGGTGCCCGAGGCATGGCAATTGGCGAGGATGCCAGGAAGCCGGCCCTCAGCGATCATCGCTTTCGTCAGCCAGCCGGGGAAGGCGGGGATGGTCTGCGGGAAATAACCCCAGTCGAAGTCGACCGGCGTTCCCGCGAGCTCCCAATGGCCGGAGGGCGTGTCCTTGCCGCGCGAGGTCTCGATTCCATAACCCCACTGGCCGCTGGGCTCGGGAAACGCGAAGAGAAGCGGCGCGCGCCCGGTCGAAGCCTTCATCGCCTGGCCAAGCCCGAGCCGCCCGAGGCGCGGAAGATTCAGAGGGCCGCGCCGCAAGCCGTCGCGATCGCCCTTGCCCTCGGCGCATGCCTCGGCGATGTGGCCGAGGGTATCGGCGCCCTCGTCGCCGTAAGCCCCCGCGTCCTCGGCGCCGCCGCAGCCGACCGAATCGAGGACAATGAGGATGGCGCGGGTCACTGCCAGTTTAGCCACGAGATCATGGCTGCATAAACGGGCCTCCAGGGCAGGGTAGCGAAGCAACCACCCACCCCACCGGCCTTCGGCCGGTCCCCCTCCCCCGCCGCTTCCCGGCATGGGAGGAAAACAGCGCCGACCGTCGCGCGCTCATCCTCCCTCGCGGAGCGGGGAAGGGGGACCACGCGAAGCGTGGTGGAGGGGGCGAACCCGAGGCTCATGCCTGCTTCACTGGCCCACGACATGCGGCAGCGTCGCCTCATTGGCGAAGGCGGCGGCGAACAGGGCGCGGGTGTAGTCGTTCTGAGGCGCGCGAAAGACCGCGCGCGCTTCTCCGCTCTCGACCACTTTGCCGCGACGCATCACGATGATCTCGCTCGCCAGCGCCCGCACGACCCTCAGATCGTGGGAGATGAACAGGTAGGCCAGCTTGCGGCGCCTTTGCAGCTCGCGCAACAGGTCGACGATCTGGGCCTGGATCGACATGTCCAAGGCCGACGTCGGCTCGTCGAGCACCACGAACCGCGGATCGAGCGCCATTGCTCTGGCGATGGCGATGCGCTGGCGCTGGCCGCCGGAGAACTCGTGCGGATAGCGGTCGAGCGTCGCGGGATCGAGCCCCGTGTCGGCGAGCGCCTGCTCGACAACGCGGCGGCGCTCGGAGGCGTTCATCTTCGTCCCCTGAGCGATCAGCCCCTCCTCGACGATCTCGGCGACCGACATGCGGGGCGAGAGCGAACCGTAGGGGTCCTGGAAGACGATCTGCATTTCGCGCCGGAGCGGGCGCATCGCCTTCGAGTTGAGGCCGTCGATGGCGCGGCCGCAATAGGCGATCGGCCCCTCGGACCGGATGAGCCTCAGGATCGCGAGACCCAGCGTGGTCTTGCCGGAGCCGGACTCGCCGACCACACCGACGGTCTCACCCTCGCGCACCGCGAGCGACACGCCGTCGACCGCTTTGACGTGAGCGACCGTGCGGCGGAGGAATCCTTTCCGAATCGGGAACCAGACCCGCAGATTGTCGGCGCTCGCGACCGTCGGCGCGGCGCTGTTGGCGGCAGGCGGATCGCCCTTGGGCTCCGCCGCCAGCAGCGCGCGCGTATAGGGGTGATGGGGATTGGCGAACACCTTCGCAGTCTCCCCCGCTTCGACGATGACCCCCTCTTTCATCACGATCACGTCGTCAGCGATGCGCCTGACGATATGGAGATCGTGGGTGATGAACAGCATCGCCATGCCGAGCTTGGTCTGCAGGTCTTTCAGGAGTTGGAGGACCTGCGCCTGCACGGTGACGTCGAGCGCGGTCGTCGGCTCGTCGGCGATCAGAAGATCGGGACGATTGGCGAGCGCCATGGCGATCATCACCCGCTGGCGCTGCCCGCCCGAGAGCTGGTGGGGATAGGCGCCGAGCCGCTCGGCGGGATCGGCGATGCCGACCTCGGTCAGAAGCTCCACGATTCGCGTTTTCGTCGCCGCGGCGCGGCCGTGATGAAGGGCGATGATCTCGCCGATCTGGCGCTCGATCGTATGGAGCGGGTTGAGCGAGGTCATCGGCTCTTGAAACACCATGGTGACGGCCTGGCCGCGCATGGCGCGCAATTCGTCGTCGGACATTTTCAAAACGTCGCGCCCGCGAAAGAAGATTTCGCCGCTCGGGTAGCTCGCCGCGGGCTGGGGGAGGAGGCGCACCAGCGCCTGGGCGGTGACGGTCTTGCCGGAGCCCGATTCGCCGACCAGCGCCAGCGCCCGCCCCTCGTTCAGGCGGAAGGAGATTCGATCGACGACCGTGCGCCGCCCTTGGCCTTGCGCGAAGGCGATCGAGAGTTCGCGCACGTCGAGCAGCGGCCCGGCCTCGCTCACGAGAACGTCTTTCTCGGATCGAACGCGTCGCGCACCGCTTCGCCGATGAAGATGAGAAGCGACAGCATAAGCGCGGTCACGGCGAAGGCGGAAAGTCCAATCCAGGGCGCCGAGAGATTGGACTTGCCTTGCAGCAGGAGCTCGCCCAGCGAAGGCGAACCGGGCGGCATGCCCAGCCCCAGGAAGTCGAGCGAGGTCAGCGTGCTGATCGACGAATTGACGATGAACGGCAGGAAGGTCAGCGTCGCCACCATCGCGTTCGGCAGCACGTGCTTGACGATGATCTTGGCGTTGGAGAGGCCGAGCGCGCGGGCGGCGTTGACATATTCGAAATTGCGGGCGCGCAGGAACTCGGCCCTCACCAGGTGAACGAGGCTCACCCAGGAGAACAGGAGCAGGATCGTGAGCAGGACAAAGAAGCTCGGCGCGAGGATCGCGGAGAGAATGATGAGAATATAAAGATGGGGCATCGACGACCAGATCTCAATCACCCGCTGCATCGCAAGATCGAGCCAGCCGCCGAAATAACCCTGGACCGCGCCGGCGAAGACGCCGATCACCGAGGAGATTCCGGCCAGGGTCAAGCCGAACAGAATTGAGATGCGAAAGCCGTAGATGAGCCGGGCGACGATGTCGTGTCCGTCCTGATCGGAGCCGAGCCAGAGCGGTTCGAGCCTGCTGCAAGGACGGGCGATCGTTGCGGCGTCCTTGATGTTCTCTTTCTCGAGCGCGGCGCGGCATTGCGCGTCGCTCAGCATCCAGGTGGGAGGCGTGGGCAGCGGGGTCGGGGGGTTGAGGATCGTGGTCGAGTTGGCGAAGCGGATCGGCGGCCAGATCATCCAGCCATGCGCCTTGATCTCATTGGCGACGAACGAGCCGCGAAAATCGGCGTGCGCCTCGAAGCCGCCGAACTTGTCTTCCGGGTAATCGAAGAACACCGGAAACAGGATCTCGCCCTTGTAGGAGGCGATCAGGGGCCGGTCGTTGGCGATGAACTCGGCGAACAGCGATGCGAGGAACAGAACGAGGAAGATGCGCAGCGACCATGCGCCGCGCCTGTTGCGGCGGAAATTGTCGAGCCGGCGCCGATTGATCGGCGAGAGCCAGGGACGGCGCTCGATGTCAGCGCGTTCTTTCGCGCGCTTCCAAGCGTTCGCGTCGTCGGCAGGCGGGATGACACGATTCGCCGCTTCGCCCGTTTGCGTTCGAGTGTCGGTGTCCGGAGCGAGGCGGTCCGTATCGACCAAGCTCTAAACCTCGCGCGTTTCGAAATCGATCCGCGGATCGATCCAGGTGTAGGTGAGATCGGAGATCAGATTCACCACCAGACCGATCAAAGCGTAGATGTACAGATTTGCCAGCACCACCGGATAGTCGCGCTGAATCAGCGAATCGTAGGAGAGATAGCCGAGGCCATCGAGCGAGAACACCTGTTCGATCAGGAGCGAGCCGGTGAAGAACGCGCCGATGAAGGCGCCGGGGAACCCCGCGATGACGATCAGCATCGCGTTGCGGAACACGTGGCCATAGAGCACGCGGCGCTCGGTCAGGCCCTTCATGCGCGCGGTCTGCACGTAGGATTTCTTGATCTCATCGAGGAAGGAATTCTTCGTCAGCAGCGTCGAGGTGGCGAACGAGCCCAAGACCAGCGACGTCACCGGCAGCGTGATATGCCAGAGGTAGTCGAGAATCTTGTGCGGCCAGCTTAGATCGGCGAAATTGTCGGAAACGAGTCCGCGCAGCGGGAAGATCTGCCAGAACGAGCCGCCGCAGAACAGCACCACCAGCAGGATCGCGAACAGGAAGCTCGGAATCGCGTAGCCGAAGATGACCAGCGCCGAGGTGACGGTGTCGAAGCGCGAGCCGTCCTTGACCGCTTTCCGGACCCCAAGCGGAATCGAGATCGCATAGGAAATGAACGTCATCCACATCCCAAGCGAGATCGAGACCGGCAGCTTTTCCTTGATCAGCGTCAACACCGGAACGTCGCGATAGTAGCTCTTGCCGAAATTGAAGGTCGAATAGTCGCGCACCAGAATCCAGAACCGCTCGAGGGCGGGCTTGTCGAAGCCGTACTGCTTCTCCAGTTCCTTGATGAATTTCGGATCGAGGCCCTGCGATCCGCGATAGCGCGAAGAGATGTCGCCGCCGCCCTGCGCGGTCGCGCCGATCTGGCCGCCGCCGCCCCCGAACCCGGCGGTCGAGCTTTGGTCCGCCCCTTGCAGTTGCGCGATCGCGCGCTCGACCGGGCCTCCGGGCACGAATTGCACGATCGCAAAGGAGACCGCCATGATGCCCAGGATCGTCGGGATCATCAGGAGAAGGCGGCGGAGGATGTAGGCGAGCATGCCGCGTCAGCCGATCTCATGAGGGAGGCGGCAAGCGCCTATCCCAAGCCAATCGTCTTGGCCTTCGCTGCGTCCCACCACCAGGTCCCCGGCGCCCCGACGCCGAGCCTGGGCTGGCGCTCGGGACGCGAAAAAACATCCCAATGGGCGATCCACGCCGTGTCGCGATACCACATCGGGACCCAATAGTGGCCAGCGCGCAAGACGCGGTCGAGCGCGCGGCAGGCGGTGTTGAGCTCGGCGCGCGATTTCGCGGTCGCGATCGCCTCGACCAGCGCGTCCACGACCGGATCGGAAACGCCGGCCAGGTTGCGCGAGGCGTTCTGCCTGGCGGACTGCGACGTATAGACATTGCGGAGGTCGACGCCGGGTGTGAACGTGCCGCCTAACGCCGCAGTCACCACGTCGAAATCGAAGGCGTCGGTGCGGCTCTTGTATTGGGCCGGATCGACGATGCGGAAGGTCGCCCGGATGCCGAGCTTGCCGAGGTTCTGGATGAACGGCAGCGTGTGCGGCTGGAGGGCGCTCGAGGAATCGAGGAATTCGAAGGTCAGCGGCTTGCCGTCCGGCAGCGTCATCGCGCCGCCGTCGCGCCTGCATCCCGCCGCAAGCAGGAGCTCGTAGGCCTGCTTGAGCAGCTTGCGGTCCGATCCCGAGCCGTCGCCTTCCGGCGGAACGTAGGGGTCTTCGAACACAGCCGGCGCGAGCTTGGCGCGGAACGGCTCGAGAACCTTGAGCTCGTCCGGGCCTGGCTTGCCCTTCGCCTCCATGTCGGTATTGGGAAAGTAGGAGACGATCCGCTTGTAGGCCGAGTACATGATGTTCTTGTTGGTCCACTCGAAGTCGAAGCAGAGGCCGATCGCTTCGCGCACGCGCGGGTCCCTGAACTGATCGCGCCGGGTGTTGAGATACCAGCCCTGGATGGCGGAGGGGGCGCCGTTGTGGAGGGTCTCCTTCTTGACCCGGCCGTCCTTGGCGGCAGGGAAGTCGTAGGACGTCGCCCAGAAGCGCGAGGTGTACTCTTCGTGATAGTTGATCGCGCCGGCCTTGAACGCCTCGAACGCGACCTGCCGCTCGCGATAATATTCGAACCGCAGGCGGTCGAAATTGTTCTGCCCCAGATTGACCGGCAGTTTCGCGCCCCAATAGCCGGGATCGCGCGCATATTCGATGTAGCGGCCCTGCTCGAAGGTCTTGACCTTGTACGGGCCCGAACCGAGCGGCGCATCGAGTGTGGCGGCGGTGAAATCGCGGCCCTTCCACCACGCCGAAGAGAACACCGGCATGCCGACGACGATGAGATGGGCGTCGCGGCTGCGGCCCTGAACGAAACGCACGTGCGCGATGTCGTCGCCTTCCGCCTCGGCCTTGTCCACCTCCTTCAGCAGCATGACGTAGATCGGATGGCCTTTGGCCTTGAGAACATCGAGCGAGAAGGCGACGTCGGCGGCGGTCACTTTCGAACCGTCGGAGAAACGCGCCTCGGGACGCAGCCGGAAGCGATAGTCGAGCTTGTCGGCGGAGACCCGCACCGATTGAGCGAGCAGGCCGTAGACCGAGTCGGGTTCGTCGCCGTTGGCGGTCATCAGCGTGTCGAAGGTGGCCGACATGCCGGCCGCGCCGTTGCCCTTCCAGCTATAGATGTTGAGCGTGTCGAACGTGTCGAAGTTCTGGTTGCCGCTGGTCCCGGTGATCTGCAGCGAGAGCAGGCCGCCGGCCGGCGCGTTCGGGTCGACATAGGCGAAATGCGGGAAGTCCGGCGGCAAGGCGAGATCGCCGAACGACGACAGTCCGTGCGTCTCGACCGAGTCATCGGCGAGCGCGGCCAAGGGGCGGCAAAGCAGCGTCGCGGCCGCCCCGCCCGCGCCGGCCTTCAACGCCGCCCTGCGGGTCAACGCCATGGTCATCGAATCGTCCGCCTCCTGCGTCGTCCAGCGCGATTTACCGCGCCCACGCGCTCTTCGCCAGCGACCGCGGCGAAAACGAGGCGCGAGCGGGACAACGGGGCTTGGGCGCGGGTTAAACTTCATTCATGAAGCGCCACCCTCAGCCAGGGCTCGCCGCGCCCTTGCCTTCCGGCCGCCCAACCGTCTTACATCGGGCCATGGAGATTCGCGACGCAACGCTCGGGGCTGGAAAGGCTGGTCAGTCCGTCCTGCGCCCTTTGACGATCGCGGATGCGGAAGAGGCGGCGGGGCTCATCCGGACCGCCTTCGCCGCCCAGAGCCGCCCGACCAGCCCGCCCTCCTCGGCGCTGCGCGAGACGGGCGACACGATCGCGGGCAAGATCGCGGAGGGAGGCGGGTTCGGAATCTTCGAGGCGGGCGCGCTCGTCGCGGCGGCGCTGTGGCGCATCGACGGCGACGCGCTCCACGTCGCGCGGGTGTCGGTTGCGCTCGAAGCGCGCGCCCGAGGGCTCGCGCAAGCCCTGATCGGCGCCTGCGAAGCTGAGGCGAGGCGGCGCGGCGTCAGACGGATGACCCTCAAGGCGCGGCTCGAACTGCCGGAAAACGAACGCCTGTTCGAGCGTTGCGGGTTTGTCCGGATTCAGGTCGAGGCGCATCCGGGATACGAGGCGCCGACCACGGCTTTGATGGAGAAGGGTCTCGCGTGAACGGCCTCGAAGCTCAGCCAGGCGCGCCGGGGCGCCTTGCGATCGACCTTGACGCGCTGGCCGGCAACTGGCGCGAACTCGCGCGCCGCTCGGCGCCCGGGCGATGCGCGGCCGTCGTCAAGGCCGACGCTTATGGGATCGGCCTCTCCGAAGCCGCTCCGGCGCTCTTTGCCGCGGGCGCCCGTGTGTTCTTCGTCGCCCACTTAAGCGAAGGGATAGCAGCGCGCCGCGTCCTGCCGGGGGAGGCTCGGGTCTACGCGCTCAACGGCCTCGAAAGCGGGGCCAAGCCGGACGACTATGCCGCCCACCGCCTCGCGCCCGCGATCGGAAGCGAAGCCGAGCTTGAGCGCTGGTCCGCCTTCGCCGCCGGGCGCGGCGCGCTAGCGCCTTGCGCCTTGCATCTCGACACCGGCATGAACCGGCTCGGCTTCGAGTCGCTTGCGCGTCTGAAGGCGGCGATGGCGGCGCACGGCGCTTCGAGCGGCGCTGACCTGCTGATGAGCCACTTTGTCTCATCCGAAATCCCCGGCGATCCCCTGAACCAGCAGCAGATCGAGCGTTTCGCGGCCGCCCGCGCGGCTTTCCCGAATCTCCCCGCTTCGCTCGCCAACTCATCGGGCGTCTTTCTCCCCTCTCGCCCGGTCTATGACCTGGCGCGGCCGGGCTACGCGCTCTTCGGCGGCAACCCGACGCCGGGCCGCCCCAATCCGATGCGTCCGGTGGTCACGCTCACCGTCGCCATCCAGCAGACGCGATGGATCGAGGCCGGCATGACCTGCGGCTACAACGCCCAGTGGACCGCGAGGCGGCGCACCCGGCTCGCGACCCTGCTTGTCGGCTACGCCGACGGCCTGCCGCGCGGCGCCGGCGCGACCGACGGGAAGCCGGGCGCCGAAGTCGCGATCGCCGGCCGCCGCTGCCCGCTCGTCGGGCGCGTGTCGATGGACCTCGCCATCGCCGACGTGACCGACGTCCCCGAGGACGCGGTTCGGCCCGGCGACCGGGCCGAGTTCTTCGGCCCGGCCATCGGCCTCGACGACTTCGCGGCCCGGAGCGGCACGATCGGCTATCAGGTCCTCACCGGCCTCGGACCCCGCTACCGGCGCGACTATGGCCGCTGACAGGCTGGCGAACATCCTGGCCGATCGCGCCGGCCTCGAGAACGGCGAGATCCATGTCTGGAACGCGCCGCTCGGGCGTGACAGCGACGCAACCGGGCTGGCGCTTCTTCTTCAGCCGGAGGAGCGCGCTCGCGCGGCTGCTTTCGCCTTCGATCCCGATCGCCGTCTCTATGTCCATTCGCATGGGGTGCTGCGCCGGGTCCTCTCCCGCTACACGGGTCGCGGGCCGGGCGAGCTCGTCTTTGAAGGGAGCGGCGGCCAGAAGCCCCGCCTCAGGCGAAGGCCGGACGACGGGGACCTGCATTTCAGCCTGTCTCACAGCGGCCGCTTATGTCTCGTCGCGGTCTCCCTGAGATCGCCGGTCGGCGTCGACGTCGAGCGGGTGCGGCCTCTGCCCGACGCGCGACGCATTGCCCGCCGGTGGTTCACGCCAGCGGAGAACGATGCGCTTGCGCGCCTTTCTGGCGCGGCGTTCGAGCGGGCGTTCTTCGTCCTGTGGACGCACCGGGAGGCGGTGACCAAGGCGCTCGGCGAAAATCTGGAGGCAGGCTTCAGGGCGTTGACCTGCGCGCTCGACCCCGACGGATCGGCGCGTCTTGTTTCGTGGCGCGGCGACGAAGCCGTCACGCGCCGCTGGAAGGTGCGCCGGCTCGAGCCCGCGCACGGTTATCTCGGCGCACTCGCCACGCTCGCGGACTTCGAAGTCATGAAATGCCTGACATGGGGATGCGACGGGGCCGCTGAAGCGGCCGTCGGCAGTGAACGGTGAGGGCGCGAGGCGTTGCGCCCAAGTGACGGACGGGATTTCGGTTGAACGGAGGCGGGAATTGGGCGACACTGAGAAAGCCCGCGGCGCGGCCTGCAAAGAGGCCGACCGGTTCGCGGTGTTTTGATTGTTTCGCGACGCCGTTTTCAACGTTTTGATTTGACAGAGGGAGGATCGCCCATGCCGGAGGATGTGCGCCCAGATCAGCCTCAGCCCGAGCCGACGAATCACGATCAAACATCGAGGGGTTCCGAACGGCCAGGCGGCCCTCGAGGGAGGCCGGACTGCTGTCATGACTGGCGCTGTTGCGAACCCGACCCTTATTGCTGGCCCGCGCCCCCCTATTGGGATCCCTATTGCCGACCGCCGCGCCATCACGACTGGCCGCGCCATCACTGGCCCCATTTCTGGCCGGCGCCGCCAGACGGCGGGTTCTTTGAGTCGATGATGCGTTTCGCGGCCGGGGCGGCCGGATTTCGCGGGCGATTGTGGGGCGAAATGGCTGACGCCGCGCGCTATGCGCAAAGAGACTGGCGCCATCCCTGTGCGCCTTATCCTTACGACTGCGACCCGTGCCCGCCGCCCTGGCCTCACTGCGATCCCTGTCATCCCCACGTCTGCGAGCCCTGCCCGCCGCCCCGGTCTCATTGCGATCCGTGCCCGCCGCGGCATGAATGTTGTGACGACCCGGAGGCGTCGGACGCCATCAATCTCAGGGAGCTCAGACATACGCTCGAAGCGGGCAAGGAAGAAAAGCTGAAAAAACTGCGCGCGGCGCTCAAAGAGGCCGAATCCCCTGAATTTGAAAAGAAGTCCCCTGAACTCCTCGAAAAATTGAGGGCGGACCTGGCCTGCGAACAGGCAAAGGCCGACGCCGCCATCGACGCGGTGATCCACGACGTGAAGCTCGCGCGGGTCACTGAGGCGATGCGCCGCAAGACATGGTCGCGCGGGGCGTCCCCGGGACGCTGGCGCTAGGCAGGATTGCGTTGGTTTCACCGGCCTTACGCCTCAAGCCGCTGGCGAGGCGAGCGTGTCGAAGGACGGTCCAGAAGGTTGCTCCAGTCGCGCGCTCTGGAGCGTCCTTCGAGACGCGCCTTCGGCGCTCGTTGAGGCGCGAGGTCCGCGGCGCACGGAATCGCTGGTCATAGCGCCCGCGGGCGTTGGTAAAGCGTAGGGGCGAGGGCGCCATGGATCGGCACTGGTTGGCTCAACGCTTGCGCGATTGGGGGAGCCGTCCGGCGCTGGTATGGCGCGACCTCCGCTGGTCCTATCGCGACCTCGATCGGACGATCGGGGTCTGGCGCGCTGAACTCGAGCGGAACGGCATTGCTCCCGGCGCCGTTGTGGCGATCTGCGGCGACTATTCGCCGAACGCCTGCGCGGCGCTGCTCGCCTGTCTCATGAACGACAACATCATCGTGCCCCTGACGCTGTCGAGCGCCCGCGGCTGGGAGCGCATGATGCAAACGGCCGAGGTCGGATACGCCATTCAGTTCGACAGCGACGACCAATGGCGGCTGGAGGCTCATGACCGCCCGGTCACACATCCGCTATTGCGCGCCCTTATCGAGCGCCGCGCTCCGGGGTTGATCCTGTTCAGTTCCGGCTCGACCGGCGAAGCCAAGGCGTCGGCCCTCGACTTCAGCCGGATTCTCGAGAAGTTCATTCCCGAGCGCCCGGCCTGCCGGACGCTCGCCTTCCTGCTCATGGATCATATCGGGGGCCTCAACACGCTCCTGCACGTGCTCAGCCACGGCGGCGTCATCGTCACCACGCCCGACCGCAAGCCGGACACGATTTGCGCGGCGATCGAGGCGCACCGGATCGAGCTCCTGCCGACAACGCCGACCTTCCTCAGAATGCTCATGATCTCCGGCGCGATCTCCCGCCACGACCTGAAATCGCTTAAGCTCGTCACCTACGGAACAGAACCCATGCCCTCGAGCACGCTGGCGGCGGTGAGCGAGAGCCTGCCTTGGGTCCGCCTGAAGCAGACCTATGGGCTGTCCGAGCTCGGCATTCTCCCGACGTTCTCGCGCGACTCGGGGTCGCTCTGGCTCAAGCTCGGCCGCGCCGGTTTCGAGCACAGAATCGTGGACGGCGTGCTGTGGATCCGATCCGGGACGGCGATGCTGGGCTATCTCAACGCGCCCTCGCCGTTCGATGCCGACGGCTGGTTCAATACCCAGGATCTGGTGGAGGTCGACGGCGATTTCATCCGAATCCTCGGCCGCAAGTCGGAACTGATCAATGTCGCGGGCGAGAAGGTGCATCCCGCCGAGGTCGAGGATGTCCTGCTGCAATTGGACAATGTCGGGGACGCGACCGTGAGCGCCAAGGCCAATCCGGTGACCGGGCAGGTGGTCGCCGCCAAGGTCACGCTGATGAGGCCCGAGGACCCGGAGGCGTTCAAACGGCGCCTGCGCGCGTTTTGCCGGGACCGGCTGGACCGCTACAAAACGCCGGCGCTGATCGAGATTGTCGCGGAGGCGCACCACGGCGAGCGCTTCAAGAAATCGCGCAGCGCCGCGACATTCTGAGGCGACCCGGTTAAGGTCGAGGGAGGCTGAAAATGGCGGAGGGGCCGACCCGGGCGGAGCTCGAGGCCGTCATCTGCGAAAAAATCCGCATGGCGCTCGAGGAGCGCGGCGGCGACATTCCGGCGATCCGGGGCGCCGACACACTGAACGGCGCGCTCGGCTTGAGTTCGCTCGATCTGGCGATCGTGGTCGCCGAACTCGAGTCCGCGCTCGGCGTCGATCCGTTCTCCAGGATCGTGCCGATCACCAGCGTCCGGTCGGTCGACGATCTCATCGAAGCCTATCTCAAGGCGTATCTGCCACATGAGCCGGAGGCGGACGAAGGCCTCGTCGAAGCCGCGCGGCGGGCCCGCGACAGGCGCGCCCGCCAGGGCGCCTAGATGACCAGCGGGGCGAATTCGCGAGGCGTGGCGATCATCGGCGTCGCGTGCCGGTTTCCGGGCGCGGCGGATCATCGCGCCTTCTGGCGGAACCTGTGCGATGGCGTCGAGTCGATCGCCGCCCTCGCCGACGGCGACCTCATCGCAGCGGGGGTTCCGCCTGAGGCGTTGTGCGATCCGGCTTATGTGAAGGCCGCGCCGCTGCTTGACGGCTGCGACCTGTTCGACGCGGCCTTCTTCGAATATTCGCCGCACGAAGCCCGCCTCATGGACCCGCAGCAGCGGCTCATTCTGGAGACGGCGTGGGAAGCCTTCGAGGACGCCGGATATTGTCCAGGCGACACGGCGGGGCCGGTCGGCGTCTATACGGCGACCGGCGGGGTGGTCTCGAGCTACCTCATCGACCGGCTGCCGGTTTCCTCCGCTCTCCCGGGCGCGACCGGCGGCGTCGCCCATATCGGCAACGACAAGGACTTTCCCGCGACCCGCATTTCGTACAAACTGAATTTGACCGGACCGAGCATCAACGTTCAGACGGCCTGTTCAAGCTCGCTGGTCGCGGTCCATCTCGCCTGCCAGGCGATCCTTGCCGGCGAATGCGAGATGGCGCTCGCCGGCGCGGCGACGGTCCGCATCCCCCAGCACGCCGGCTATAGAAGCCTCAAAGGGGGGATTCTGTCGCCGGACGGACATTGCCGGGCGTTCGACGCCGGCGCCGAGGGGACGATCTTCGGCAGCGGGGTCGGCCTGGTCCTCCTCAAGGATTTTTCGCGGGCGGTCGCCGACCGGGACGCCATCTACGCGTCGATCCGCGGCTCGGCGGTCAACAACGATGGCGCGCGGAAGGTCAGCTACACCGCTTCCAGCGTCGCCGCGCAGGCGAAAGCGATGGTCGAGGCGATGGTGGTGGCGGGCGTCAAGCCGGACGAGATCGGCTATGTCGAATGCCACGGCACCGGCACCATCGTCGGCGATCCGCTCGAAATCGACGCTCTCAGTCGGGCGTTCCGGACGGAGACGAACCGTCGCGGCTTCTGCGCAATCGGCTCGGTCAAGACCAACATCGGCCACCTCGAACAGACCGCCGGGATCGCCGCCCTGATCAAGGCCGCGCTCGCTCTGAAGCACGGCGCGATTCCCGCAAGCCTGCATTTCGAGCGCCCCAATCCGAAAATCAGGTTCGAGGACAGTCCGTTTTTTGTCAACGCATCCTGCCGCGACTGGCCCCGGGACAACGGGCCGCGGTTCGCCGCGGTGAATTCGCTCGGACTCGGGGGCACGAACGCATTCGCGGTGCTGGAAGAAGCGCCGCCCCGGGACGCCGACGGCGGACCGGACGGACCGCCGCTCCTGCCGTTCCCGTTCTCGGGCAAGACCCGATCGGCGCTGAGCGCGTCGATGGAACGATGCCGCGCGTTCATCGCCCAATGTCCTGATCTCAGCGCGCAGGATCTGTCGTTCACCCTGACCAGCGGCCGAACCCACTTTTCCGAGCGCGCGTGCGTCCTGGCCAGTTCGCTCGATGAATTGCAGAG
>DATGHB010000009.1:0-5997 GCA_035308265.1 Roseiarcus sp. | reverse complement strand
GATGGTGATGGTCGACGAGAAGGGCCATCTGATCGACGGCGACCAGGTGATGGCGGTGATCGCGGAGCTGTGGCGCGACGAGGGCCGGCTGTCGAAGCCCGGCGTGGTCGCGACGGTGATGTCGAATCTGGGGCTCGAGCGCCATCTTGCGAGCTTGGGCTTGACGCTCGAGCGCACCGCGGTCGGCGATCGCTATGTGATCGAGCGCATGCGGGAGAAGGGTTTCAATCTCGGCGGCGAGCAGTCGGGCCACATCATTCTGTCCGACTATTCGACCACCGGCGACGGCCTTGTCGCGGCGATGCAGGTGCTGGCGGCGGTGCATAAATCGGGCAGGCCGGCGAGCGAGCTGTGCCGGCGGTTCGAGCCTGCGCCGCAGGTTCTGCGCAGCGTCCGCTTCAGGGGCGGCAAGCCGCTCGAACATCCGGCGGTGACCAAAGCGATCGCGGCGGCGACCGCGCGGCTCGGCGACCGCGGCCGCCTGGTGGTCCGCCCCTCCGGCACCGAGCCAGTCATCCGGGTGATGGGCGAAGCCGACGATCAGGCGCTCCTCGACGCCCTGGTCGGCGAGGTCTGCGAAGCCATCGCCGCCGCCTGAAGAGCGCGGGCGGCGCAATCAGGGCGCGTGCGGGCGAGAGCTAAAGAATCCTTAAGTCCGCGGAAAAAATCCTGCTTTCATTTTTTTCGAATCACCCTACCATGTGAGCGTCGTCAACCAGCCGAAAGGAGGTGATCCAGTGTCTCATTGTCTTACGTTCCGCGTGATCGACGAGGCCTGGGTTATTGTCCCTGCGAAGGAATTTCGCGCAATTCGCGCTCGCTAGGCAAGAACTCTCAGGGCGCCGGCGAGCTAGCGTGGGCGCGACAATGGAAGGGCCGCTCCGCAAAGAAGCGGCCCTTCTCTTTTGTCCGACGGACGGGCGGCGGCGCGCCGCCGTTCAACGCGGGAGGGCTCGGGCGCGAAAAGGCCGCCGGCGGGTCTTCGGCTCATGGGCGGGGCCCGCGATCGGGCGAACGGAGCGTCCCCGCCTTTGCGCCCGAATCTGGCCGCACTTTCGCCTCAGTATCGTCATCCTCGCCGCCGCTTCGTCCCGACCGCCTTCATCCAGCGAACCTCCTGCCGGTCGGAAAGTTTGTGCCGGCTCGGGCAATCAGCTAGATTGCCCAAGGGGGCAGGCCCCCGGTCCGGACGAGTCCTATGCTTGGGTTTCGCGGTCCGAATCCCCATATCCCGGGCCTGCCGTCGCGGCTCGACCGGGATAGCCGCCAGAAAAGGCCACCAGAATGGATTTCCTCAAGCCACGGTCGCACCGCATGAACCGCCGCCGACGCATCTATGAAGGCAAAGCCAAGGTCCTCTACGAGGGCCCGGAGCCCGGCACCCTGATCCAGTATTTCAAGGATGACGCGACCGCGTTCAACGCCAAGAAGCATGAGGTGATCGAAGGCAAGGGCGTTCTCAACAATCGAATCTCCGAATACATCTTCCAGCGACTGAACGACATCGGCGTGCCCACTCATTTCATCCGCCGGATCAATATGCGCGAGCAGCTGATCCGCGAGGTCGAGATCATTCCGCTCGAGGTCGTGGTGCGCAACGTGGCGGCGGGATCGCTCTCGACCCGCCTCGGCCTCGAGGAGGGCACACAGCTGCCGCGGTCGATCATCGAGTTTTATTACAAGAACGATCAGCTCAACGATCCGATGGTCTCGGAAGAGCACATCACCGCCTTCGGCTGGGCCGCGCCGCAGGAAATCGACGACATCATGGCGCTGGCGATTCGCGTCAACGACTTTCTGACCGGACTGTTCCTCGGCGCCGGGATCCGGCTGATCGATTTCAAGATCGAAACCGGGCGCCTTTGGGAAGGCGAGAACATGCGGATCGTGCTCGCCGACGAAATCAGCCCTGATTCGTGCCGGCTCTGGGACGTCAAGACCAACGACAAGATGGACAAGGACCGCTTCCGCAAGGACCTGGGCGGCATGATCGAGGCCTATACCGAGGTCGCCCGTCGGCTCGGCGTGGTGCAGGAGAACGAGTATTCGCGAGCCGCCGGGCCGCGGCTGGTGAAATAGAGGACGAGACGGCCGGGGGGCGCGGCGGCCAATCGCGAGAGGAAAGCCCGTGCCGGACAGCGCGACCATGAAGCCCCGAGCCGACTGCGTTCGCGTGCGCGCAGGCGAGCCTTTCGTCGGCAAGCAGGGCTTCACTTACGCCGCCGCGGTCTCCACCGAGACCGTGGGCGCGTCGGCCATCCACATGCAGCTTCTCACGGTCCCGCCGGGCGCGCGGGCCAAGGCCCACAAGCATGAGGCGCACGAAACGGCGCTCTACGTGCTGAGTGGGGAAGTGGGAATGTATTACGGCGAGAAGCTCGAGAACCATATGGTCACGCGACCCGGCGACTTCGTCTACATTCCTGCCGACACCCCGCACCTCCCCTACAACATGAGCGAGACGGAGCCGGCGACGGCCGTCGTTTCGCGCACCGATCCGAACGAGCAGGAGAGCGTGGTCCTGCTGCCGGAGCTCGACCCCATCCAGCCCTGAGCCACGCTCTCCCGGCCGCGCCCCGCGAGCCGGGCTGGCCCCCCGAGACCCGCGATGAGCCCGAGGAAGACGCTCAACATCGGCCTCGTCGGCTGCGGCTTCATGGGCCGCGCTCATTCCAGCGCCTTCTTAAGGGTCAATCAGTTTTTCGATTGCGACGCTCAACCGGTCCTCAAGGCGGTCTGCGCCCGCAATCCGGCGGCCGCCGAGGCCTTCGCGGCGAACTGGGGCTATCAAACCTTCACCACGGACTGGCGCGATCTGGTCGCCCGGCGGGACATCGACCTCATCGACATCGCGAGTCCCAACGACACCCACGCCGAAATCGCGATCGCCGCCGCGGAAGCCGGCAAGATGGTGATGTGCGAGAAGCCGCTCGGCCGGAACGTCGCCGAGACACGGAAGATCGTCGCCGCGGTCGAGGCCGCCGGACGGGCCAACATGGTCTGGTACAACTATCGCCGGATCCCGGCCGTCTCGCTCGCCAGGCGTCTCATCGACGAAGGAAAGCTGGGCCGCGTCTTCCATTATCGCGCCAAGTTCCTGCAGGACTGGACGATTTCCGCCGACCTTCCGCAGGGCGGAGCGGGCACGTGGCGCCTTGACGCGAGCGTCGCGGGCAGCGGCGTCGCCGGCGATCTTCTCGCCCATTGCATCGACACGGCGATGTGGCTGAACGGGCCGATCGACACGGTCACGGCGATGACCGAGACCTTCGTCAGAGAGCGGACTCACGCCGCCACCGGCAAGAGGCAAGAGGTGACGATCGACGACGCCGCGGCTTTCCTCGCCCGATTCGCCAATCGTTCGCTGGCAACCTTCGAGGCCACCCGCTATGCGCGGGGCCACAAGGCGCAGTACACGTTCGAAATCAACGGCGAGACCGCATCGATCTCATGGGATCTGCACGATCTCAACCGTCTCCAGTATTTCGACCATCGCGACGAGGACCAGGTGCGCGGCTGGCGGTCGCTGCACGTCACCGACAGCGGCCATCCCTATATGAAGCGCTGGTGGGTTCCGGGCCTGCAGATCGGCTACGAGCATAGTTTCGTCCACCAGGTCGCCGACTTCCTGGAGAGCCTGAGCAGCGGCGAGCCGGCGAGCCCGACTTTCCGCGAAGCGATGGCGACCGACCTGGTCACGGACGCGGTGCTGCGATCCGCAAGGTCCGGCCGCTGGGAGGAAGTCGAGCGCTGAGGCGGCGTCGCCGCCTCAGCCGTCTTTTCCCCGTCACTTGCCGCCGATGCAGGTGTCGACGTTCTTCGGCGTGCAGATGTCGAGCCCGGTATAGGTCGGATCGGCGGGCGGCGCCTTGCCGTCCTTGACCGCCTTCAGCGCGTACATGACCCTGTAGCCCATGTCGAACGGCCGCTGGCCGACATTGCCGGTCGCGAGACCCGCCCTCAGATCGTCGAGCTGCATCGGCAGCGTGTCCGCGACGGCGATGGCGATCTGGCCGCTCGCGATCCTGTCCTTGTATTTGCCCATCGAGTTCTTGTAGGCGTCGACCAGGAACTCGCCGAAGCCCCCGGTCGGCACGAAGGCGTCGAGCTTGGGATCCTTGGCGAGGATGTCCTGCTCCTGCTGCATGGCGAGAGGGAAATCGTCATTGGTGTAGAGGGGACAGCCGGCGATTTCGGTCCAGCCATTCTGGCCGGTCAAGCGCACCCCGGGCGACTCCGCGCTCTTCTTGCCGGCCAAGGTGTCCCGGATGCCCTGCATGCGCTCGTTGTGATTGGCGGCGGCTGCGCCGCCCGACTGGATGCAGATCGTCCCACCCTTCGGTTTGACCGCCATCACCAGCTTGGCGAGATTGACGCCGATGTCATAATTGTGGGTGCCGATATAGGCGAGGCGCAGGCCCTTGTCCTTTTCGAGAAGATCCGAATCCCAGGTGAGGATCGGAATGTTCGCGGCCTTGGCGCCCTGGAGCGCCGCCGCGATCGCCGCGGCGTTGGCGGGCGACACGCCGATCCCGTCGACCTTCTTGGCGATGAGGTCGCCGACGATCTGCGCCTGCTCGTCGCCGCCGCCGTGCTCGCCCGGGCCGATATAGAGGCACTTGATCGCCCCCTTCAGCTCCGCCTCCGCCTTTTTGCACCCCGCGAGGGCCTGGTCGTAGAAGGGATTGTTGGTGCTCTTGGGGACGAGCGCGAACGTATAGGGCTCGGCCGCGTTCGCGCTTGCGGAACCGGCGAGCAGAACTCCCGCGGCTACGGCGCAACTCATCAGCATTTTCAACATGGTCGTTCCTCCCTTCGGTTCAGGCGCAAGCGCCGCTAGCATGTCAGCATCGAGCGAACCGAAGGCGCTGTCAAGTCGGCGACGGGTCGAATCAGGATGATCTCAATAGAGATCGAGCGAAAAGCCGGTTACGAAGAGGCCGAGCCCAAGCGGCCGCCGGAGGGCCTTCGACCCCGACAGACGGCGGCTTGAAGCCACAAACGGAGGCGCGAGCGCATGCCCGAGTCCAGCCCCGAGCCCCCGCGCAAGGTCGTGCTGTTCAGCGGCCACATGATCGACGCGCCCGGCCGGCCGACGCCCCGCTTTCCCCCGGACAAGGAGCCCGCAGCCAGGCAAGCAATCATGGGCGCTCTCGAGCGCCTGCGCGTCGGACCTGACGATCTGGCCATCTGCGGCGGGGCGTGCGGCGGCGATCTGTTGTTCGCCGAAGCCGCGCTCGCCCACGGCGCCCGGCTCGAGCTTTACATCCCCTTCGACGAGCCGGCTTTCCTCGAAAACTCGGTCGACTTCGCCGGCCGCGACTGGCGCGCCCGCTTCTTCGCCGCCAAGGCGCGCGCCAGCCTGCATGTTGCGCCTCGCGAGCTCGGGCCCCCGCAAGACGGCGAGGACCCCTATGAGCGCAACAACCGCTGGATGCTGGACGCCGCCCTTGGCCTCGGCCCCGGCAAGCTCGACTTCATCTGCCTCTGGAACGGCGAGGGCGGCGACGGGCCGGGCGGCGCCAAACACATGATGGAAGAGGTGAGCCGGCGCGGCGGACGCACGCGCTGGCTCGACACCACGAAGCTGTGGGACTGAACCGCCCGGAGGCCGCCCGCTCTCGCCCGGGCTACGCCGCGAGCTGCCGCAGCACGTAGGACAGAATGCCGCCGTTCTTGAAATATTCGAGTTCGTCCAGCGTATCGATGCGGCACGCAAGCGGCACGAGCGTCACGCTGTCGTCGGGGCGCCTGATCTCGGCCTCCAGCTTCTGGCGCGGCTTCAAGGATTCGCCGAGCCCGAAGATGGTCACGGTTTCGTCGCCCTTAAGTCCGAGCGTCCGCCAGCTCGTTCCCTCTTCGAACACCAGCGGCAGGACGCCCATGCCGACCAGGTTCGAGCGGTGGATGCGCTCGAAGCTCTGCGCGATCACCGCGCGCACGCCGAGCAGCTTGGTTCCCTTGGCCGCCCAGTCGCGTGACGAGCCGGTCCCGTAT
>DATGHB010000008.1:0-5139 GCA_035308265.1 Roseiarcus sp. | reverse complement strand
CGCCTGCGCCGAGAACGCGGCGGAGGCATTCCTCGATCTCCTGCGCGACGTGCTCGCGTTCGATCTTGCGCGCCTCAATGACGGGCCGCTCGCGCAGGCGAAAGGGCCGCTTCCTTGAAGACGCTTGGCTGGGCGCCGCCGCTCCCCCTCCACCGAAGCTTCGCGCGGTCCCCTCCCCCGCTTCGCAAGGGAGGATGTCAATGCCCGGAGGCCTGTCCGTAATAGGCGCCGGCGCCGTGCTTGCGCCGGAAGTGCTTGTTGAGAAGCTCCTCCTCGATCGGCGCGAGGGCGGGGTTGAGCTGAAGAGACATCAGCGCCATCTCGGCGACGCACTCGAGGGCGACCGCGGCCTCGACCGCCTTCGCGACGGTCGGCCCCCAGGTGAACGGCGCATGCCGGTTGACGAGAACGCCGGGAAAGTCGGCGGGGTCCCGGTTCTGCATGGTCTCGACGATGACGTTTCCCGTCTCCCATTCATAGTCGGTCGCGATCTCGGCCGGCGTCATCTTGCGGGTGACCGGCGCCTCGCCCATGAAATAATCCGCGTGCGTCGTGCCGAAGGCGGGAATGGGCCGGCCGGCCTGGGCGAAGGCGGTCGCGCAGGTCGAATGGGTATGGACCACGCCGCCGATGTTTGGAAAAGCGAGGAACAGCCTGCGGTGCGTCGGCGTGTCCGACGACGGATTGAGATTCCCCTGCACCTTGCGTCCCTCGAGATCGACGATCACCATGTCCTCGGGCTTGAGCGCCGCGTAGTCGACGCCGCTCGGCTTGATCGCGAACAAGGAGCGCGCGCGATCGATCGCGCTCGCATTGCCGAAGGTGAGGTTGATGAGGCCATGCCGCGGCAAGGCGAGATTGGCTTCATAGGCTTCGCGCTTGAGTTCCGTGAACATGGCCTCGACCTCGCCCCAACTCAGGCGCGGAACCCCTGCGCGAGATAATAATAGACATCGTTGGCGCGTAGGTCCTGCCTGAACGCCGAAAGCGTCGTTTCCGGACCGATCGTCACCATTTCAATGCTCGCGATCGTCGCGAAATCCTCGAGCATCTCCCGGGTCACGCTATAGCTGAAACCCGTATGATGCGCTCCGCCGGCCAGAATCCAGCAAGCGCAGGCCGTCTTGAAATCGGGCTTGCATTCCCAGACGGCGCGCGCGACCGGCAGTTTGGGCAGCTTGGGATGGGCGACCGCCGTCACTTCGTTGACGAGCAGGCGGAAGCGCTGGCCGAGGTCCATCAGGCTCGCGTTGAGGGCGGGGCCCTTCGCCGCGTCGAACACCAGGCGGACCGGGTCGTCCTTGCCGCCGATGGAGAGCGGATGAATCTCGAGCGAAGGCTTGCCCGCTGCGATCGTCGGGCAGATTTCGAGCATGTGCGCGCCAAGCACCTGATGGCCGCCCGGCGCCAGATGATAGGTGTAGTCCTCCATGAACGAGGTCCCGCCCTTCAGCCCCTCGCCCATCGCTTTCATCGCCCGCACCAGAGCGGCCGTTTTCCAGTCGCCCTCGCCGGCGAAGCCATAGCCCTCCGCCATCAGGCGCTGCGGCGCGAGGCCCGGAAGCTGCTTGAGGCCATGCAGGTCCTCGAAGGTCGTGGTGAAGCCCTTGAAGCCGCCCTGCTCAAGGAACGCTCTGAGGCCCAGCTCGAGCCGCGCTCCATAGAGGAGGGATTCGTGGCGGGCGCCGGCCTTGCGCAGCTCCGGCGCGACCGCGTAAAGCTCCTCGTAGTCCTTGGCGAGCGCCTTGGTCTTCGCATCGGAGACGGCGTTCACCGCCTCGGCGAGGTCGCCGACGCCATAGGTGTTGGTCGCGAAGCCGAATTTCATTTCGGCGGCGACCTTGTCGCCCTCGGTCACCGCGACCTGGCGCATGTTGTCGCCGAAGCGGCAGAATTTCGCGCCTTGCCAATCGTGCCAGGCGCGCGCCGCGCGCATCCAGGCGCCGATGCGGTCCTGAACCTCGGGGTCCGACCAATGGCCGACGACGACCTTGCGCGGAAGACGCATGCGCGTGTGGATGAAGCCCGCTTCCCGGTCGCCGTGCGCCGACTGGTTCAGGTTCATGAAGTCCATGTCGATCGTGTCCCAGGGCAGGTCGCGACCGAACTGGGTGTGGAGATGGACGAACGGCTTCTGAAGCGTATTCAGCCCGCGCACCCACATTTTCGAGGGCGAGAAGGTGTGCATCCAGAGGATCAGGCCCGCGCAGTTGGCGTCGGAATTCGCGTCGAGGCAGAGCTTGGCGATTTCGTCGGGCGTGGTCAGAAGCGCCTTGAAGTTCACCTTCAAGGGGAGCTTCGGCGAGCGCGCGAGCGCGCCGGCGATTTCCCGCCCGTGAGCGGCGACCTCGCGCAGCGGCCCTGGACCGTAGAGATGCTGGGAGCCGCAAACGAGCCAGATTTCAGGCGTGGCGAGACCAATCATAACCGCCTCATTGTCATGCGCGCTGCGCATATTTGATGTCGAGCAGCGTTTTCATCACGTTCGACAGATCGGCCGACTTGGTCAGGCCGCCGAAGCTGTCGTGCAGCTCGCGATAGAGAGCGTAAAGCTGATCGTAGACCGCGCGACGCCCGGCGTTCGGCCGATAGGATTCCTGCTTGAGCGAGGTCATCGCCGCCTGCGCGGCTGCGAAGTCGGGATGCGCGCCGGCGAGGACCGCGGCGGCGATTGCGGAGCCGAGCGCGCAGGTCTGGGAGGAGCCCGCGACCTGCATCACGCAGCCGGTGACATCGGCGTAGATCTGCATGAGGAGCGGATTTTTCTCGGCAATGCCGCCCGTGCACACGACCTGATCGATGCGCACGCCATAGTCCTTGAGGCGCTCGATGATCGCGCGGGCGCCGAAGGCGGTCGCCTCGATCAGGGCGCGGTAGATGTCCGCCCGCGTCGTATAGAGGTCCTGGCCGAGCAGCAAGCCGGTGAGCCGCTGGTCGACGAGAATGGTCCGGTTGCCGTTGTTCCAGTCGAGCGCCAGCAGGCCGGCCTGGCCCGGACGCTGCGTCGCGGCTTTCGTGCTGAGCTCGGCGTGCAGCGCGGAATCGCCGTCGAGGACCACCTCGACCCACCATTTGAAGATGTCGCCGACTGCCGACTGGCCGGCCTCGATGCCAAAGAAACCGGGCAGGATCGCTCCCTTGACGATGCCGCAGATGCCCGGAATGTCGGCGACCGATTTTGAGGCCGAAACGACCGCGCAGTCGCAGGTCGAAGTGCCGATCACCTTGACGAGCGTGCCCTCGCCGACGCCGCAGCCGATCGCGCCATAGTGGACGTCGAACTCTCCGATCGCGACCGGAATGCCTGCGGGAAGCCCGAGCTTCGCCGCCCACTCGCGCGAAAGGGCGCCCGCGGGCTCGCTCGCGTCATAGGCCTTCTCGTAAAGCCGGTCGCGGAGATCGGCGAGACGCGGATCGAGCGCGGCGAGAAATTCCTTGTCCGGGAGGCCGCCCCATTCGTCGGAATGGAGCGCCTTGTGGCCGGCGGCGCACACGCCCCGCTTGACCAGGCGCGGGTCGGACACCCCGGCGAGCACCGACGGGACCCAGTCGGCGAGCTCGACCCAGGAGAAGGCGGCGCCGAAGGTCTCGGGCGCGACGTTCAGGCAATGCCAGAGCTTGGCCCAGAACCATTCCGAGGAATAGACCCCGCCGCATTTGGCGATGTACTGCGGACGAAGTTTGGCCGAGAGCTCGGTGATCTTCGCCGCCTCGCGCCAGCTCGTGTGATCCTTCCACAGCCAGCACTGCGCGTTGAGGTCGCGTTTCCATCTGTCGCTCGACGCCAGGGCCGCATTCTTCTCGTCGACCGGGATCGGGCTCGATCCGGTCGAATCGACACCGATCCCGACAACCTTTGAGGCGTCGAAATCCGGCTTGCGCTTCGCTTCAGCGAGCGCGCCCCTGATGCTCTCCTCGAGGCCGAACAGAAAGTCGGGGGGATGCTGACGCGCCAGCAGGCCGTCCTTCGGGTCGAGCAGAATCCCTTGCGCGCCCGAAGGATAATCGACCACCCGGCTGCCGTATTCCGCTCCGTCCGAACAGCGGACGATGAGCGCGCGCACCGAGTTGGTCCCGAAATCGACCCCTAAGGTGAACATGAGCGCTCACGTGCTCCGGTGTCTTTGAGTCTACAGTCAACCGCCCGCGTTCACGCCGAACCGCCGCCTGGCCCCACGGCGGACGCCTTAGGGGCGTCCGCCGCTTCGGGCGCGCCGCCAGCCTCAGCGGATGCCGGCGTCGATCAGTTTGGTCAGCGAATCGATCGTCTTGGGCGTGACGGTGCCGGCGCCGGTGTTGAGCGAGAGGCCCGGCATCTTGTATTTGGCGCTCATCACGCATTGCACGACCGGGAAGAAGCCCTGCATGTAAAGCAGCTGGTCGAGCGTCGCGCTGACCGCGCCGGACTTGAGCCCGCTGATCGTCGAGGGCGCGAGGTCGATGCCGCCAACGACGATGTCGCCGGGTTTCTTGCCGGCCTTCTTCAGGACTTCGTCCATGATGCCGGTCACGCCGCCGTGCTGCGTCCCGATCGCCTTGAGGTTGGGATGCGCCTGAATGTAGGCGACCAGCACCGGCACGCCGAGCGAGGTGTCGCTGTTGACTTCCTGGGTGATCTCGAGCCGGTCCACCTTGAGCCCGGCCTTCTCGAGCGTGTCGGCGAGTCCCTTCTCGGACTGGCCGCGCTCGGCCTGGCTGAACACGCCATAGACCATCGCCTGGTCGCCGGACTTCAGCCCTTGCGCGAGCATGGCCTTCGCGGTGAGCGCGCCGCCGGCATAGAGATCGACGCCCGCATAGCCGAAGCCCTTGGGGCCGAACTCGTTCTGCAGTTCGGTCAGCGGCGAATTGCCGGAGGTGACGACGATGCCTTCATCGACCGCCTGCTTGACCAGGTCGTGGAAGGCGGTCGAGCCCGGGTGACCCATGATCTCGATGCAGTTCGGCTTGGCGGCCACGGCTTCCTTGAACTGGCTGATCATCGTCTCCGGCGCCCAAGCGGAGAACTGCGACTTGAGCGTGACCCCGAGCGCTTCCGCCGCTTCCTTGGCGCCGGTCTGGCGAGCGAGGGTCGCGCCGTCGCCGGGGTTGCCGCCCATCTGCATGTACATCACGAGCCCTTTGCCGATCGGATCGGCC
>DATGHB010000007.1:0-3521 GCA_035308265.1 Roseiarcus sp. | reverse complement strand
GCGCTGTTGACGACGATCGTGTTCTCGAACGCTTCGCGCGTCAGGATGTCCGACGGCTTCAGGTCCTCCCACACCATTTCGACAATTCGCTGGCCGGTCCGATAGGCGATCTGGCCTCGCTCGCGGTGGGGCGCGGGAATCGCGGCGCAGCCGGGCAGGCTCATGCCGAGCGCCTCGGCGAGCGAGTTCATGGTCGAGGCCGTGCCCATCGTGTTGCAATGGCCGACCGAGGGCGCGGACGAAGTGACGATCTCCATGAACTCCTCGTAGTCGATCTTGCCCTCGGCGAGATCGGAGCGCGCCTGCCAGACGACCGTGCCCGAACCGGTGCGCTCGCCGTGATGCCAGCCGTTCAGCATGGGCCCGCCGGAAAGGACGATGGAGGGAATGTTGACCGTCGCCGCCGCCATGATGCAGGCCGGCGTCGTCTTGTCGCAGCCCGTCGTCAGCACCACGCCGTCGATGAAATAGCCCATCAGGATCTCGACCAGGCCGAGATAGGCGAGATTGCGGTCGAGAGCGGCGGTCGGCCGCTTCCCGGTCTCCTGAATCGGATGCACGGGAAATTCGAACGCCAGCCCCCCGGCGGCGGTGATTCCGTCACGAACGCGCTTGGCGAGCTCAAGGTGATGGCGGTTGCAGGGCGAAAGATCGGACCCGGTCTGCGCGATGCCGATAATCGGCTTGCCGGACCGCAATTCGCCCGGAGTCAGGCCGAAATTGAGGTAGCGCTCGATATAGAGCGCGGTCATGCCCGGATTGTCAGGATTGTCGAACCAGAGCCGGGACCGCAGGGACCGCGTGCCGCCGCTGTTCGATTTGGTCTTGGATTTCTCGGCCATTGGCTCGCGCGCCTCCCTGCGCGCGTCGGTCGCGCGCCCTCTGACATGTCAGTATGGGACGAGAGAGGTCGCGAATCAACGTCTCGAACCGGCGCGGCCTAACCCGCGAGCGGCGAGACGCCAAAAAGCCAGAAATGCAGGCCGCCAATGAAGAGCCCATAGACGACGAGGCCGACAACGACGGCGCCGGCCGTGGCGCCGGGTTCCGGCGCCGGATAGACGATTCCATGACGCCGGTCGCGCGCGTAGGCGCTGGCGAGATCGGCGATCGACCAGACGAGGAAGGCCCCGAACAGCACGAGGTCCGCCGCCGAGCCGTTGGCGATGAGATGGCCCACGCTCCACAGCACAACCGCCCACAGCATCGGATGATGGATCGCGGCGGTGACATGGCTGCGCCTGAAGAGATAGCTCGCCAGCGAAACGAACGCGAGGAGCATCAGCAGCATCGTGACGTGCCGGCCCCAGGGCAGGGGCGTCCAGAGCTGTGGAGCGTCACGGCGCGCCCGCGCGAATCCCCACACGATCAGCACGAAGCCGATCGCCGAAACGAGCGAATAAATCCCTTTCCAGGGACCCTCGCCAAGCCGCGCTATCGCCTTCTCCCGGCCGCTCTCGGAGACGATGCGGGTCGAATGAAGGCCGAGAAAGATCGCGAGGCCGAGGATGAGAATCGCCATGTCCAATCCGCCTTGAGTCGGGAGCCATGCGCCCGCGCGGGAAGGTTAGGCGTCGAAGCGCGGCGAGGGCAAGACGGCGCCGGCGCCCCTTGCGCCAGCGTCGGCGGCGGCGCATGAAAAAAGGCCGCTCTCGAGGGGGCGCCCGCGAATGACCTGGTCCGCCGCCCAGTATGTCAAGTTCGAAGTGGAGCGCACCCGCCCCGCCCGAGACCTGATTGCCCGAATCCCTCTCGCGCACGTCGAGAGCGCTGTCGACCTCGGCTGCGGTCCGGGCAATTCGACCGAAGCGCTCCGCGAGCGCTACCCAGGCGCGCGAATCGTCGGCGTCGACAGTTCCACGGACATGATTGCGGAGGCGAGGGAGCGCTCGCTCGAAATGACCTTCGAGTTCGAGACCGCCGATATTCGCGACTGGCAGGCGGACGGACCGCTCGACGTGATCCTCGCCAACGCCGTCCTGCAATGGCTTCCCGACCACGAGACCCTGATCCCGTCGCTGATCGCGAAACTCAAGCCGGGCGGCGTGCTCGCGGTGCAGATGCCGGACAACGCCGACGAGCCGTCGCATCGTCTGATGCGTGAGGTCGCCGAGGCGGCGCCATGGGCGGAAAAGCTCGCATCCGCCTTCGCGGAGCGCGCCGACATCCGCGCCGCCGAATGGTATTTCCGCCTTGCCCGCGCGCATGCGCGCCACATCGACGTATGGCGCACCGTCTACTATCACCCGCTTGCCGGGGGGGCCCGGGCGATCGTCGAATGGGTGAAGGGGAGCGGGCTGCGACCGTTCCTCGATCCGCTCGACGAGGAGCATCGCATCGAGTTTCTCGCCCGCTATGAGGCGGCGATTGCCGAGGCGTACCCGATGGAAGGGGACGGGAGCGTGATCCTGCCCTTTCCCAGGCTTTTCTTCGTCGCCATGCGTTGAGCCACGAATTTGCGACTCGCCGCCTGGCGGATGGCGTGAAGGCGCCGTCGAGCCAAAGCGTGGTGGAGATGCCAAAGGGAAGGAGGACGCCATGCCCAAGTATCTGTTCGAAGCGCGCTACAGCGCGGAAGGCGCCGTCGGCCTCGCCAAGGAAGGCGGCGCCGCTCGCCGGGACGCTGTCAAGAAGCATCTCGAGGAGCTCGGCGGCAAGCTGGAATCGATGTATTTCGCGTTCGGCGACGTCGACTGTTTCGTCATCGTCGACCTGCCCGACAATGTGAGCGCGGCGGCTCTCTCGCTCGCAGTCAACGAGAGCGGCCTGATCGCGAGCAAGGCGATCGTGCTGCTGAGCGTCGAGGAAATGGACAAGGCGAGCAAGAAGAAAGTCCATTTCCGGGGGCCAGGCAAAAAAGCCCCGGCCTGAGGCGCTTCCTCGCCGCCTCTCCTTCGTGCTAAGGGGCCATGCGTTCCAGGCGGGTTCTGCGTTGGCGAGCCAGCGCAAACCCCGCCCGGATTGCTTGCTTTTTGCGGGATTTCGCGGATTTCAGGCCGAAAACCGGCGTCTGATTTCGGCGAGCCTGGCGCCCGTAGCTCAACTGGATAGAGTATCGGTCTTCGAAACCGAGGGTTGGGAGTTCAAGCCTCTCCGGGCGCGCCACTTATCACATTGATATTGCTAGCGTTCATGACGTTAATTCCAAATGCCGGAAGGGCATGGAAGGGAACGAAAAGGCGTCAAAGTCCCACGAAACCCGCCAAAAGTCCCACGGAAAGTCCCACGGGCGTTCTCGGATAGTTCTCGCGGGCTTGTTCGCGCCCACCGGCCTCTCTTGTCTGGAGAATGAGCCATGAGTCGGGGAGCCGGTTGGCTGATGCGTGTCATTGGCGAGACGCTAGAGGCGCATCCCGCGCGGCGGTTCACGCTCGCCGATCTTGCCGGCCTCGCATGGTCCGGCGAGACGATCACGCGGGCGCGCCTTGTCGCCGTGGCCTGTGCGGTCAAGAGCCTCGAAGCCAACTCGAAAGCCTCGCCCGGGAGCAAGGCGGAGTACCCGCCGCACGGTCGCAGGCGTC
>DATGHB010000006.1:0-2348 GCA_035308265.1 Roseiarcus sp. | reverse complement strand
AGCGCCAGCGCATCGCGATCGCCCGGGCGCTGATCACCCGGCCGAGGCTTGTTATCGCCGACGAGCCGGTGTCGGCGCTCGACGTCTCGGTCCAGGCGCAGGTTTTGAACCTGATGAGCGATCTCGAGCGCGACGCGGGCGTGACTTTTCTCCTGATCAGCCATGATCTCGCCGTCGTCGCCCACATCTGCGTCACGACCGCCGTCATGTTTCGCGGCCGCATCCTCGAGACCGGCGAGACCGAGGCCCTGTTCGCCAATCCCGCGCATCCCTATACGCGCGAATTGATCGACGCGACGCCGCGCCTCGACCGCCCGGCGCGCGTGGCGCCCGCGCTTGGCGATGGCGCATCCGAAACAGCTGAGGGCTGCCCCTACGCTCCGCGTTGCGCGTTCGCGCGACCACGCTGCCTCGAGGAACCGCCAGCGCTCGAGGCGAAGGGTGACGGAAGCCGCAAGGTCGCGTGCTGGTATCCCCTGGACTAGGTAGCTCCACGCGATCCGTCGGCCTCTCTGCTTGGCTGGATCAATCCACGCCGCACGCGCCGGAGGGGCCCATACCCTTGTTGACGACGGCTCGGGCCGCCGGGGATCCCCACACGCCGCCCTCTTTGATGGCCAAATTGTATAGCGTCTGGCATTGCGACGCGTTGCCCCAGTTCTGTGCTACGCACATCGCCTGCAATTCCTTGCAGGATCTGATTCTCCTCGCCGATGCGTCGCTGGCAAAGCCGACAAGGGGAGCCAAGGCAACAAACACCAAAGTCGATTTCATAGTTTCCTCCCAAACGCCCTGGTGGCGCTGCTATTAGCTCTAGTCAGAAGGGCCCAGGGCTCGCTGTGACAAGGATCACACTCCGATATCTGTAGCGCGCCGCCGAGGCTTCGCGGAGCGGCGGGAACGCCCAGCGGCGCGGCGGCTTGCCGTTGCTTAGGAGTTGCTTAGGTCAGTGTCGCTGACATGATTGTCGCATTTTCCTCCGCCGCGCCCTTGCCACGCCGCAAACCGCTCCCAATCTGAAGTGCGCGCGAGCGGTCCGCCCGAATGGGGCGCCGCTCACGAGACACGGAGGACCCTGATGGGCACTGCGGATAATGCGTTTGGCGGCGCGTACGGAGCGCGGGAGTTCGGCCCGAGCGAATGGGCCAATGCGCGATGGCGGCGGCGCGGCGGTGGGCGCTGGACGGCGTTCGAGATTGTCGCGATGGTTCTCGGCTTCATCGTCTTTTGGCCAATCGGCCTTGCGATCCTCGGCTACAAGTTCTGGCAGAGCCGCAATGGCGGCCCGGATCTGCAGACGTTCGCCGCGAGCAAATGGCAGGACGCGCGCGCCATGATGGCGTCTAACTCTTCTTGGGGCTCTTGGGCCTGCGGTTCGATGCGGGGCGCGAGCGGCTTCTATGCCCCCTCGACCGGTAACGCTGCGTTCGATGAATGGCGCACGGCGGAACTGGCCCGGCTCGACGAGGAGCGCCGCAAGCTCGACGAGGCGCAGCGCGAGTTCGCCGAATATGTCGAAAGCCTTCGCCGCGCCAAGGACCGCGAGGAGTTCGAGCGGTTCATGGCCGAACGCCGGGCCCGCCCGGCCGGGAGCGGGCAGCCGAACTGACCGGCCGGCCTTTCATTCTGTAGAGTAGAAAGCCCCTGTCTCAATCGAGACAGGGGGCTTTTCTTTCTTGACGCTCGCGGCTCGCCAAATGGTATGGTCAAGAGGCCATCCCCATCCCTTGGAGCGTCTTAATGCGCCGCGTCTCTCGATTGGTCTTGTCGCTGGGCCTCGCCTTCCTGGCATCGACCGGCGCAGCCCTCGCCAAGGACAGCGTCACGATCGGCATGGTGCTCGAGCCGCCGGGGCTCGATCCGACCAGCGCGCCGGCCGCGGCGATCGGCGAGGTCACGCACTACAACATCTTCGAGGGCCTGACCAAGGTCAACGAGGACTTCTCGGTGACCCCGCTTCTGGCGGAGAAATGGGACTTCTCGCCCGATCTCAAGACGCTCACCTTCACCCTCAAGCCGAATGTCAAGTTCCAGGACGGCGAGCCGTTCTCCTCGAAGGACGTCAAATATTCGTTCGAGCGCTTCGCCGCCAAGGACTCGACCAACAAGGACAAGGCCTTCTTCGCTTCGATCGAATCGATCGACACGCCCGATCCGATGACGGTGGTGCTCAAGTTCAAAGAGCCGAGCTTCCAGGCGCTGTTCCATCTGGGCACGGAGACCGCGGTCATCCTGGACGAGAAGAGCGCGGCGAACGAGGCTGTCAATCCGGTGGGCACCGGGCCTTACAAGCTCGCCTCGTGGACCAAGGGCTCGTCGATCACCCTCGACAAGTGGGACGGCTTTCG
>DATGHB010000005.1:0-10659 GCA_035308265.1 Roseiarcus sp. | reverse complement strand
AACCATTCTCACTCCGATCGACGCGGCGATGGCCGAATGCCGGCTGGCGAGCATCGACGCCAGAATGAACGAGGGATGGCGCACCCATGTCGTCTGCCTCGCTCGAAAAGACGCGCCCGCCCCGCTCGAAGAGCTGCCTTTCTCCCTTGATCTCAGCGAGGCGAGGAAGCGCTGCGCGACTTCGATTGCCCCCGATCGTTATTACCGGACGCTAAGAGGACTGGGACTGGAATACGGTCCCTCGTTTCGAGGGATCGAAACGCTCCTGTGCGGCGAGGGGGAGGTTCTCGCACGCGTCGTCATGCCCGATGAGCTCGGCGAACCGTCTTCAGTCCTTCATCCGGCGCTGCTCGACGCCTGTCTCCACACCTACGCCGCGCTCGCCGAGCCGCGTCCCGATTTTGGCGCCGCGGCGGACCCGCCGCGGGGTTGCTACCTGCCGATCGACTTCGAGCGCTTTGATGGCCGCAAGGCTGGAGCCCGAGAAGTCTGGGTCCATTCGGTCCGCAGGACCGGCGCGGAAGGCGCGGACAAACGATTCACCTCGGACATCATGATCCACGCGAGCGACGGGAGCCCCATCGCCCAGATCCGAGGCCTGTCCCTGAAATTCATTCCGCCGGAGACATTCGGGGCCAGCCCCGAATCCGGGAAGGTCGACTGGCTCTATCAGGCGAGATGGACCGAGGTCCCGGCGCTTTCGCCGCATCCCGAAGGTCGCCCCGACGAACCTCGGGGCTGGCTCATCCTGGCCGACCGCGATGGCGTCGGCGCCAGGCTCGCCGGCCTCCTTCGCGAGCGCGGCGATACGTGCCGCGTCGTCGTTGCCGACGATCTCGCGGGCGCGGGCGGGGACGACGCGGACTTCATGCGGGCCTGCAAGGAATTGGCCGCCGAGGCCGCGGCCTCCCAGGAGCGGGGAATGCGCGGAATCGTCAGTCTCTGGTCGCTGGACCTGCCGGCGGGAGCGCTCGCGGCCGCTCGCCTGGAGCACGCGCAAAGGCTCGTTCTGGGAAGCGCTCTCTTTCTCCTGCAGGCTCTCGTCGAGCCCGCGCAAGCCTCGCCGGCGGCCCCGCGGCTTTGGCTCGTGACCCGCAACGCAATGTCCGTCTCGCCTGACGATTCGCCCTCCAATCCCGCGAGCGCCGCCCTGTGGGGCTTCGGGCGAAGCGCGGCTCTCGAACATCCCCAGGTCTGGGGCGGCCTCGTGGATCTGGGAGCGGAAGCCTCGCCGCCGGAAGAGGCGGCGAGATTGCTCCGTGAAATCCTCGACAATGACGGCGAGGATCAAATCGCTTTGCGCGATGGCCGCCGCTTCGCCCCTCGACTGATCCGGCTTGAGCCGCCGCCGAAGGTCGAGGCCAGGCCCGACGCCGACGGGACCTATCTGATCACCGGCGGATTGGGAGCGCTCGGCGTTGAAACTGCGAAATGGCTCGTCTCGCATCGCGGGGCGAAGCATCTGGTGCTGGCGAGCCGGCGCGGGCTCGAGGACAAGAACGCCGGTCCGGTCGCGGGCGAGCTCTCGGCGCTCGGAGCGGAGGTGAGGATCGTCAGCGCCGACATCACCAAGGAAGCCGATGTCCGGCGGTTGTTGGAGGCCGCCAAATCGCCGCGGGAGCTCAAGGGAATCTTTCACTGCGCCGGACTTCTGGACGACGGGATCCTGCTTCAGATGAGCTGGGCGAAGCTCTGGCGGGTGATGGCGCCGAAGGCGATCGGAGGCTGGCTGCTCAGCGAATTGTCGCGCGACCTGAAGCTCGACTGTTTCGTCGTCTTCTCGTCGATCCTGAGCCTCACCGGATCGGCGGGCCAGGCCAATTATTCAGCCGCGAACGCGTTTCTGGACGCGTTGGTCGGCCGGCGGCGCGCTCAAGGGGCGCCGGCGCTCGCGTTGAACTTCGGGCCGTGGGCCCAGTCGGGCCTGGCGACCGAGTCCGGCGAAAAAGGCCGCCAGATCTGGCGCGCCCGCGGCACCGAATATATCCCGGCGGCCCTCGGGGTCGCCGCGCTCGACGCGGCCGTCGGCGGCGATCTGTCCCATGCGGTGGTGACGATCACCCAATGGCCGGTGTTTCTGGAGCAGTTTTCGACCGCGCCTCGCCTCTACCGCGAACTGCGCAAGGAAGGCGTCCCGGATCGCAGGGGCGCAGCGCTCGGCGCGGATCGGGCGGCGCTCAGGCTCAAGCTCAAGGAGGCCACGGCGCCTGAGCGCCGCGACATCCTGACCGTCGTTGTGCTCGATCACGCGACGAAAACTCTCGGACTGGCGGGGCCCATCGATCCGGAGCGTCCCCTGCGCGACTTCGGTCTCGATTCGCTGATGTCCGTCACTCTGCTCAACCGGCTGGAGGCCGCGCTCGGAGTGCGATTGTCCGCCGCGAAGCTCATTCAGGGACCGAGCGTGCGTCAGCTTGCCGACGATCTCTCGGCCGAATGGACTCATGAAGCGGAGGAAGCCGCGGACGTCGCGACGCCGAAGCCGGCCCCGGCGGCAGGGAGCTGGCTGATGGTGGCCGAGCCCAGGCGCCGCGCGCGGCTCCGCCTGTTCTGCTTTCCCTTTGCCGGCGGCGGATCGGCGGTCTATCGCAGCTGGGCGGAGTCCCTCGACAGGGCGATCGAAGTCGTGGCGATCGAACCTCCCGGGAGGCTGAGCCGCATCGAGGAAAGACCCATCTCCGACATCGACGAGTTCGTGGATGAACTGGTTCCGAGGATGCAGGAGCTCCTCGATCGTCCTTTCGCGTTCTTCGGTCACTGTCTCGGCGGACTGACCATGTACGAAACCGCCCGCCGGCTCATCCATTCGACCAACTATCGGCCATGCCACCTGTTCGTTTCGGGGGCGAGGCCCCCCGATCAGATCGACGACTCCGGTCCGTTCGAGGAACGCCTGACGCGCGATCTCATGGCGCTCGCCGAATTTCGCCTCAATGTGCCGGCGTTCGCGCAAAGCGACGATGTGTTCAGCCGGATTGTCCGCAACTTCAATATCCAGGCTTCCGACCAGCTGCTCGACAATCCAGAACTGCGCAGTATGATGCTTCCGGTCATCCGGGCGGAGTTCAGGATGGCCAGCAACTATGAGTATGAAAACGAGCCCCCGTGGGATATTCCGATCACGTGCTTTGCGGCGCGCGACGATCCGTACGTCTCGCGGCGCCACGCGCTTGGGTGGGGATATTTCACTGACGCGCGGCTCGAGGTCCATATCCGGGAGGGCGCGCATTTCGCGGTGGTCGACGACGCTTCCTTCATCCAGAGCGTGATCAACCATGAGCTGATGAGCGCCCAAGGGTTGGGCGCCTGAGCAGAACCGGCGTCGTCAAGGCGATGGCGCCGGAAACGGAGCCTTCCAGGAGATTTGCGATCCGATAGTCAAGGTAAAGCGGGAACCGGTTGTTCGTGAACGAGATTTCGGCATGGCTTGAGCGCCTTGGGCTGGGCCAATACGCGGGCGCCTTCGTGGAGAACGCCGTCGACCTCGACGTCCTGCCGGATCTGAGCGATGCGGATTACGAGCGGTTGGGAGTCCCCCTCGGAGATCGCAAGCGCATTCTGAAAGCGCTGTCGACGACAGCCGTCAGATCGCATTTGGCCACGGTCCGCGTGCAGGCGCCCGCTCAGCGCCCGGACGCCGAAAGGCGTCAGCTCACGGTGCTCTTTTGCGATCTCGTCGGTTCGACGGCGCTCGCGGTTCGTCTCGACCCGGAAGACCTGAGCGCGGTCATCCGCCGGTTCCAGGCGACTTCGACCGGGGTCATCGCCTCCTACGGCGGGTATGTCGCCAAGTTCCTGGGGGACGGGCTGCTTGCCTATTTCGGCTATCCGGCGGCGCATGAGGACGAGGCGGAAAACGCCGTTCGCGCCGGCCTCGATCTGGTCGCCAAGGTGGGGCGGCTTGTGCTGCCCTCGGGCGAGACCCTTAAGGTGCGGGTCGGGGTGGCGACCGGCCTCGTCGTTGTCGGAAGCATGGCGAGCGGATTGGCGAACGAGGTCGCGGCGACCGGCGAAACTCCCAACCTGGCCGCCCGTCTCCAGGAGCTGGCGGCCCCGAACACGGTCGTCGTTTCGGAGGTCACGCGCCGGCTGCTTGGCGGAGGGTTTGTTTGCGAGCGGCTGGCGCCCCGCAGGGCGAAGGGGTTTTCCGAGCCGATCAGCGCCTTCGAGATCGCCGGCGAGAAGGCGGTCGAGAGCCGGTTCGACGCGAGAAGCGGTTCAAAACTGACCGAGTTTGTCGGCCGCCGGCGCGAACTGGCGCTGCTCGTGGATTTGTGGGAGCGGGCAAAGAAAGCCGAGGGCCAGTGGGCCCTGATCTGCGGCGAGCCGGGCATCGGCAAGTCGCGAATGAGCCTCGCTTTGGTCAACAGCGTCGCCAGGGACGAGCACGTCACCATCCGCTGGCAATGCTCGTCGCACCACGCCAACAGCCCATTCTATCCGGTCATCCGCAACATCGAGCGCGCCGCGCGCTTCGAGCCCGAGGACAGCGCCCCGGTCAGACTCGAGAAGCTGGAGAGGTGGCTCTCCGGATTGGGACAGCCGGTGCTGGCGGACGCGGCGCTGTTCGCCGCCCTTATGTCCATTCCGCACGTCGGACGCTACCCGGCGCTCGATTTGACGCCGCAACGGCAGAGAGACCTCACGATCGAGGCGCTGATCCGGCTGGTCGTGGCCTACACGCCCCGGATGCCGGTGCTGTTCGTCCTCGAGGACGCGCATTGGATCGACCCGACGACGCTCGAACTGGTCAGCCGGACGATCGAAGCCATGAGATCTGTTCCGTTCTTCGGACTGATCACCTTCCGCCCGGACTTCTTCGCCCCGTGGCTGGACCGGCCCCACGTGACGATGCTGCGGCTCGAGCGGCTGAGCAAGGGCGAGGTCGGCGCCATGCTCGCCGACCTGACGGGCGGCAAGCGCCTTCCCGCCGAAGTCTCGGAGATCATCGTCAGCAAGACGGACGGAGTTCCCCTGTTCGTCGAGGAAATGACCAAGGCGATCCTCGAAACCGGGATGCTCGATGACGCGGGCGAGACTTACGTGCTTCAGCCGATCGCCGTTCCCTCGATTCCGGTGACCCTGCACGACTCGCTGATGGCGCGCCTCGACAGGCTCGCGCCGATCAAGGAGGTGGC
The DNA here is from genome assembly GCA_035308265.1 of Roseiarcus sp. Classification (GTDB taxonomy): domain Bacteria; phylum Pseudomonadota; class Alphaproteobacteria; order Rhizobiales; family Beijerinckiaceae; genus Roseiarcus. The sequence continues at coordinate 5,521 of DATGHB010000005.1, read as the reverse complement.
GCAGATCGGCGCGGCGATAGGACGCGAATTCCCCTACCGTCTTCTCGCCGCGGTCGCGCCGATGACCGCGAGCGCGCTCAGTTCCGCGCTCGCCCAGCTGGCCGCGGCGGATCTGATCAACGCCCGCGGCGAGCCGCCGGAATCCTCCTATGTGTTCAAGCACGCCCTCATCCAGGACACGGCTTACGGCAGCCTCCTGCGAAGCAGGCGCCAGCAGCTTCATAGCGACATCGCCGACGCGCTGGGCGCGCAGTTTCCCCAGCTCGTCGAAACGCAGCCGGAACTGATGGCCCATCACCTCGAACAGGCCGGACGGCCCAAACAGGCGATCGACTATTTGCGCCGGGCGGGCCTGCTCGCGATCGAAAGGTCGGGGCATGCGGAAGCGATCGGGCATCTGATGCACGCTCTCGAATTGCTCGAGCCGGTCGCCGACCCGGCTCAGCGCCGGACCGCGCTCGAACTCGAGGCGCTGCTCGGCCAGGCGATGATCGGGGGCCGCGGATACGCGGCGCCGGAAACGCTGAAGACCTATCTGCGGGCGAGAGCGCTCATCGACGACCTGACCGACCCGGCGCTGAAATTCGCGGTGCTCTACGGCTTATGGGCGAGCTATTACGTCGGCGGCGAAGTCGCCACGCAACGGGTGGCGGCGGCTGAGTTTCTGGCCGAGGCCGAACGCCATAACGTTCCCTCCGCGCTTTGCCTCGCTCATCGAACGCTTGGAACGACCTACGTCACCATGGGCGAATTCGAAGCCGGCCGGCGGCGCCTCGAGCGGGCTCGCGCGCTTTACGATCAGGGCTTCGAGGCCGCTCATATCTATCAGTATGGCCAGGACATCGGCGCGACCGCCCTTTGTTACCTCAGTTGGGCGCTCTGGCAGCTTGGCTATGTCGATCAGGCGGCCGACGTCGCCGATCGGGCGGTCAAGCACGCCGAAGCCTTGTCTCACCCGCACACGCTCGCCTATGTCATTTGCCATGCCCAAGGCATGATCGACATCATGCGGCGCAGCCCGGAGGGCGTCGGCGCCTATGCGCAAACGGTGATCTCGGTGTGCACCGAGCACGGCCATCCGTTCTGGGCCGCCGGCGGCCAGATCCTGCACGGCTGGGCCGCCGCTCATGACGATCCCGACAAGGGCGTCGAAGCGATGCGCGCCGGCCTCGCCGCCTGGCGCAACACCGGATCGCGCCTGTGGCTGCCGATTTTCGTCGCCCTCGAGGGCGAAGCGCACGCCGCCGCCGGGCGCAGCGACGCGGCCCTGCAGGCTGTCGATCAGGCGATCGCGATTTCTGAGGAGACGGGCGAGCGGTGGGCGATCGCCGAGGTCCTTCGGCTCAAGGCGCAAATTCTCATCAAGTCCGGGCGGGGCGCGGCCGACGAGATCGAAGCCCTCCTCAACCAGAGCATCGACGCGGCTCGATCGCAGGGCGCGAGGTCCTGGCAGCTTCGCACGGCCTCAGACCTGGTTGAGTTTCAGCGCGGACGCGGCGCCGACGAGGCGCTCGGGCTGCTGCGATCGATCTACCGGCAGTTCACGGAAGGGTTCGACACGCCGGATCTGGTCAACGCCAGGGCGCTTCTGCAGGGCGCGGCGGCTCAGGGAAAGCAAGGGCGAAAGGCGAAGAAGGCGGGGGCCGAACGGTCCGCAAAGGGCAAACCACGCGCACGCTCATAGGCCGGTCGATTTTCATCGGCCTTGAGCGACCGGGCGCTTGAACAAGGGGGGCTCGAGTCATGGCTGGAAAACGCATTCTGGTGCTTGGCGGAGGCGCGCCGAACCTCACGCTGATGTCCGGCGCGTTGCTGGCGCTTCACGACTATGGCCTCAAATTCGACGCGATCAGCATGGCGGGCGCCGGCGCCGTCGTTGGCCTCTGCTATCTGGCCCCGAAGGGCCTGACGCCCGCGGAAGCGCTTCGGAACACGATCAACTTCGGCGTATCCGATGCGATTTATTCAATCCTGCCGATCAACTACAAGATTTTCTTCAAGGACGGGCCCTTCGCCGAAGTGTTCCGGAACGCTTGGCGGAAGCTGCCGCCGGTTCAATACGCAGAACATCAATATGGCATGAACCCGGCGGAGAAGCTCGAGGCCGACCTCCTGCAGCTGGCCGGCGCGACGATGACTCCGAGCACCCTGAACTTCTTCGATCGCGGGCTCTGCGCTCACGTCCCGTTCATCGAGGATCTCGTGGATTTCAGGAAGTTGAAGCAGATCGCTTCGCCGCGCTTTTTTTTGAACGCCTATCGAATCGACACCCAGGAGATTGTCGAGTTCGAAGGGCCGGAGATTGACGTCCGGCATTTCCGGGCGGCGTTCTCCTTCCCTTACCTCTATGCTCCTTACGAAATCGACGGATCTTTCTACTACGAGGGCGCCGCCTTCACAGGTTTGAATTTGATTCGGCTGGCTGTCGACCCTAGCTATCTCGGCATCCCCTACGTAGACGCCCTGGACGGCGATGCATACCGTTTCGTCTTGTTCGACGTGATGAGTACAGATGTGATCCACCCGGCAAGGAATTTGATGGACGCCTATGCCCAATCCATAATTTTGCCGATTGTGGGCAATGCGGAAAAGGAAATCTCAATCTTCAAGGAATGGGTGAAGACCGGGGACACGGATTTCATTCCGCCGGACGAGTGGAAGCTGAGAGCGAAGGCTCCCGGGCAGGTCCCTGACGTGGAGAAGCCCTACATCGTCAAGTTTTACGTGCCCCCGGAGCAGCAGCCCTACGTGCTCGATTGGTCGCGCTCCAACCTCGAACGCCTGTTCGACATCGGCTACGAATCAGGACGAATCTTCGTTCAGGAACATCCGGATATTCTTCTCCCCTGACCGACTGGACATCGGGCCTCTTTGACCGGCGGCGGACCAATCCCGCTCAGGCCGACCCGCCGCCGTCGACGGTGAGCACGGTTCCCGTCACCGTGCACGCTTCCGGCGTCATGAGATAGGAAACCGCGGCCGCGACCTGGTCCGGCCGCGGCAGGCCGAGCGGCGCGCGGCGCCTCACGGACTCGAGCGTGTCAACCGGCAGCCCGGCGGTCATTTCGGTTTCCATGTAGCCCGGCGCGACGCAATTGACGGTGATGTTGCGTTTGCCGGCCTCGCGCGAAAGCGATCGGGTGAAGCCCTCGAGACCGGCCTTGGTCGCGGAATAGACCGAGAGCCCGTGGAAGCCCGCCCTCGCGACGATTGATGAAATACAAACAATCCGCCCTTCGCCCTTCGCCAGCATCGAGCGCATGATGTGCCTGGTCAGCGTGATCGGCCCAAGAAGATTGGTCCGAAGGACGCGCTCGATATCGGCTTCGCGCATGGTCGCCAGCACGCCGCTGAGCTCGACGCCGGCATTGTTGACCAATCCGTAAATGGGCCCCGATTTCTTGGCCGTTTCGCGGGCGACGCGTGCGATGGAATCCACTTCGGAAAGGTCGAGGGGCTGAAACTCGACCTGCCCGGGCAGCCTCGCCATCAAGTCCCGATAAGCCTCGCTCTGCGTCCGGCTCATGCCGACGATCCTGTACCCGTCCGCCGCAAGTCTGGTCGCGACGGCGAGGCCAAGCCCACGCGAGACCCCGGTGACGACCACCGTCTTCATTGCGCGCGCCCGGCAAGGAGGCGGCGCAGATCGGCGGGAATCCGCGCCGGGCGGCCGTTGCGAACCGCCGCGACCAGCACATCGGCGGCGGCCAGTTCGTCATCGCCGCGCACAATGCGCTGCTGAAACCGGATCGACGCGCCCCGCGCGGCGGCGACGGCGGTCTCCACCCGCAACAGATCGTCCATCGCCGCCGGCTGGAGATACTCGATCTTGAGCGAGCGCACCGCGAAGGCGACGCTCTCCTTCTCCATCAGATCGCGGTGCGCGACTCCGCGGGCCCGCAGCCACTCGGTGCGGCCGCGCTCCAAAAACTTGAGATAGGAAGCATGATAGACCCGGCCGGAAAAGTCGGTGTCTTCATAATAGACGCGGACCCACAACCCGTCCGCCGGCGGATGCGACAAGGCCTTGCCTCCTTAACACCACGACTCAATGATCGGAACCGATCATGCTTTATGGCCGAAGCGCCATAGGGCGTTCTTAAAGAACGCCCTATGGCGCGCCCGCGCCTTCGCGCGGAATTGAGCGCGACGAGTCGCCCTCAAACAGAAACAGTATAAGACCGCGCAGAAAATGCCGTTTCGGGGCTCGCCGTCAACCGCCGCCCGGCATTTGCCCGCCTTTCGTCGCGGGGTTAAGACGGCGGCCTTTCCCGCAAGCGAAAGAGGAACCCATGGCTGGTGAAGCGGATATCGGCGTTCTGGGACTGGCGGTCATGGGGGCCAATCTGGCGCGCAACGCGGCGCGGCATGGATTCGGCGTCGCCGTCTTCAACCGCAACCCCGAACGGACCGACGCGCTCATCGCCGAGCACGGGGGCGAAGGCCGCTTCTTTCCTTCCAAAACCCTCCCCGAGTTCATCGCGAGCATCAAGAAGCCCCGGCCGATCCTGATCATGGTCAAGGCCGGTCCGCCGGTCGACCAGGTGATCGACGAACTCCTGCCCCATCTCGAGCAGAACGACATCATCATCGACGGCGGCAACTCGCTCTTTACCGACACCGCGCGCCGCTACGAGACCTGCGAAGCCAAAAAGATCCGCTTCGTCGGCATGGGCGTTTCCGGCGGCGAGGAAGGTGCGCTCGAAGGCCCGAGCATGATGCCCGGCGGCGACCGCGAAGCCTGGGACCGCATCGCCCCAATGCTGACCAGCATGGCGGCCCAATACGACGGCGTTCCCTGCTGCGCCTATATCGGCCCGCAGGGCGCGGGCCATTATGTCAAGATGGTCCACAACGGCATCGAATATGCCGACATGCAGCTCATCGCCGAGGCCTACGACCTGATGAAGAGCGTCTACGGCCTCGACGCGCCGGCGATGGCCGAGATCTTCCAGAGCTGGAAGGAGGGCGATCTCGACAGCTATCTGATCGAGATTACCGCGGCGGTCCTGCGCAAGAGGGACGCCGCCACCGGCAAGCCGCTGGTCGACGTCATCCTCGACGAAGCCGAACAGAAAGGGACAGGCCGCTGGTCGTCGCAGTCGGCGCTCGAGCTCGGCGTCCCGGTGACTGCGATCACCGAGGCGGTCTTCGCCCGCACCCTCTCGGCCTCCCGCGCGTTGCGGCTCGAGATGGACAAGAAGGCGCCCCACCCGGCGCTCGGGAAGCGCAAGCCCGAGCCTGCCGAGATCGACGCCGTCCGCGACGCCCTCTACGCCTCGAAGATTATCGCCTACGCCCAAGGGTTCGAGCAGATGTCGGTGGCTTCCGCGCAATTCCATTGGGACCTGAAACTGGGCGAACTCGCCACCATCTGGCGCGCGGGATGCATCATCCGCGCCCGCTTCCTCGATCGCATCAGAGAGGCCTATGACCGCAATCCCAAGCTCGCCAACCTGCTGCTCGACGACTATTTCGGCCAGGGGATCGCGCGCACTGAGGGCGCATGGCGGCGCGTGCT
>DATGHB010000004.1:0-13538 GCA_035308265.1 Roseiarcus sp. | reverse complement strand
TCTGGCGCTTTGCGGACCTCGCCACCCGCCTCGATTTCCTGCTCGCCGGATTCGGCTGGTGCAACATGCCGAGCCACATGGTCGCCGGCCATGTCGCGGCCGGCCGGCTGAAGAAGCTCGCGATCGTGGGCCAGGAGGAGATCGCGCTGCCTCTCTATGTCGTACATGAGCGCGGCCGCGTTCCCGGCCGCGCCGGCCGCTGGCTGATCGCGGATTTGCGCGAGCGGATGAAAACCTGCCCAGGCGCTCACCATCCGGGCGAGGACCGGGTCGAGGCAGCCTGAGCCGCCGCTCGCCCCCTCCGCCGGCCTTCCGCCGGTCCCCCTCCCCCGCTACGCGGGTGAGGAAAGGGCGGCGCCTATCCTCCCCTGCCGTGAAACGGCGGGCGAGGGGAACCATGCGAGGCATGGCGGAGGGGGTGGCGAGAGCCGGTCGCCCGGGCCGTCGGTATTAGAGCTTCGGCTTGCGCAGCAGGGCCCCGAGCGCGAGCCTTGCTTCGTCGATCAGTCCTTCCTGGTACCGGTAGTACATCTCCGCGCCCATCGGCGTGACATAGGAGCTCATCTGGTCCTCGCAGCGGCGCCGAAGCGCGTCAAACTCCTTCATCAGGTCTTCCGCCGCCTGCCGGTCCTGCGGCCTCTGGATGACGGCCTCGGGCGGGAGCGCCCTGATCTGCTCCCGGGTAAGACCGGAATGGGCGCGCGCCGCGATCTCGCCCTCGCTGAGGCCCGGAAAGGCGAGCGCCTTGAGGCGGCCCTCGAGCGCCGCCCGGTTGGCGTCGATGCGCCAGAGCCGGAAGCGGCTATAGGCGCCCATGGCGTTCAAAAGCACGGTGGCCGCCATCGCCAGATAAATCCAGTAGGCCGGCGACATCAGGTTGACGAGGCGGGGGAAATATCTGTCCGCCACCCCCGGCTGACCGTTGGCGAAGAACTCGCGCGCCTCGTCCGCGAGCGGCGCGCTGTCCTGCGACTTCGCGGCGGGCGGCGGATTCACGTGAACGAAATTCGGGAACTCCTCGGCGAGCAACATCAGAAAAGCGACCCGCTCAGCGCGGTGCACGCAAGAATTGGTCATGATGAGCGTGTCGACCTGCGCCACCACCTTGTCCGTCGCCGGGATCGGCTTCGCGACGTCGTAAAAGCCGGCCGGGATCCTTCCCGCATGCATCCACCTGTGCCGCGCGATGAGTCCTTCCATGTCGTCCGGAGCGACGATTTCGAGGTCGTACTTGTTGACGAGCGTGCGGACCAGCTCCGCCTTCTCGTTCATGACCGAGGCGGCGAGGTCGAGCCGACCGTCGCGGACAAGTCCGGCTTGCGCTTCGAGATCGTGATTGGACGGCTTCAGGCCGAGGGCGCCGAGGTCGGAATTCTCCATGAGCTGCCGCATAAGGTAGGCGGTGCCCGAGCCTTCCGGGCCGATCCCGATCGAGGCGCCCTTGAGGTCGTTGAAGGCGCCGATCGTCCGGCCGCGCCTGGCGAACAGGAACAGCGACTCGGGGCTCGGCAGCCGCCCGAGGGTCTCGAGGCCCGCGTCGGGGGGAACCGGAATTCCGTCCTGCACGAAAGCGAAGGCGGGAACGCAGCGCCCTTTTTCGCCGACCAGGCGAGCGACGTTCTCGACCGACCCCGCGGTGGCGACGACCTTCAGATGGCCGTTCTTCTTCAGCGCCAGCGCCGCGAGCCGCTGCCCAACCGTGTTGTAGCCGCCGGTCGGCGCTCCGGTCAGGACGGAAGCGCGCAGGAACGCGTAATCGCCGGAGACAAGGGTGAAGAGAAGCGCGCCGGCGAGGGCGAGAACGCCGAGCGCGATCAGAAGGATCCTGGCCCACGCCTTTTTGTCGCCGCCCGGTCCGAACGCCAGCTGGTCCAGAAAGCTCATGCAGCCGATATTCGTTGGCCCGCCCGCATGACGCAAGGCCATGAGACTTCGTAACAGACGACGATGCGCCGGGGCGGCGGCGCGGCTTGCCGTCCAGCCCATGGTCTGCCATGCAGGGATCGGGGCCGGCGCCGGCGCCAGCGATCGCCGCAGGGAGGGACCTTTCGATGAGCGAACGCCCGGCGTTTGTCCCCGATCCGCCCGTTCGCTGCCGCCGCTTCCGAATTGGCGCGATCGGGGCAGGCTTCATCATGGCGGACGTCCAGCTCGCAAGCTACTCGGAGGCGGGGTTCCCGGTCGCCGCGATCGCCTCGCGCACGCGGTCGAAGGCCGAGCAGGTCGCCAAGCGCTGGGGCATCCCAAAAGTCTACGACAATCCAAACGCGCTCATCGCCGATCCTGACGTCGAAATTCTCGACATCGCCTATCCGCCCGATCAGCAGCCGGACCTCATCCGGGAGGCTCTGCGCCAGAAGCACATCAAGGCGATCCTGGCGCAAAAGCCGCTCGCGCTCGATTTTGCGACCGCAAAAGCCGTAATCGCCGAAGCCAGGGCCGCGGGAAAAATCCTGTCCGTCAACCAGAACATGCGCTTCGACCAGTCGATGCGGGTCTTAAAACAGATCCTCGACCGGCGCGAACTCGGCGAACCGATCATCGCGACAATCGAGATGCGCGCCATCCCGCATTGGCAACCGTTCCTCGCGGCCTATGACCGGCTGACACTCCTCAACGTGAGCGTGCATCACCTCGATGTGCTGCGCTTTCTGCTTGGCGATCCGGACGAGATCTACACCGCCGCGCGCACGGATCCGCGCACCAAATTCGCCCACCGCGACGGGGTCTGCGTCTCCACCTTGCGTTTTCCCTCCGGCGCGATCGCGATGTCGCTCGAGGATGTGTGGACCGGCCCGCACGCGGACGGGTTCGAAAGCGACATCTACATCAAGTGGCGCATCGAGGGGACCGAGGGCCTTGCGGACGGCACGATCGGCTGGCCCGATTATCCCAAAGGCAGTCCGAGCACACTTCGCTATTCCTGCCGCGCGACCGGCGGCAAATGGGCGCGCCCGACCTGGACGACCCGCTGGTTTCCGCAGGCTTTCAAGGGCGTCATGGAGCAATTGCAATATGCCGTGGAGACCGGCGCGGAGCCGGAGCTCAGTGCGTCCGACAACCTCAAGACCATGGCGCTCGTGGAAGCCGCCTATCGCTCGCTGGACGAGAAACGCTCGGTCAAACTGTCCGAGTTCGGCGTCTAGGCAGGACCGCGTAAGGAGAATGAAAACTTGATTCAAGCAGGCATCTTCACCGGCTACTTTCCCTACACGATTAAGGAGACAGCCGGCAAAATCCGCAAACTGGGCTTCAACACGGTCCAGCTCGACCTCACTTTCAAAGACATGGACCTCTCGAACGGAGGCTTCACAAAGGAAAAGTGCCGGACGATCGGCCATATCTTCCGTGATCACGACCTGCCGGTTTGCTGCATCTCCGGCTACACGAACATCGTTCACCCGGACAAAAACGAGCGCGAACGCCGGCTCGGCCATCTCAAGGCGATCATCCGCCATGCGCGCGATCTCGGCTCGCCCTATGTCATATCCGAGACCGGCACTTTCGCGACCGATAGCGACTGGGTCCATCATCCCAAAAACAAGACCGAGGAAGGGTTCGCCGACTGCGTCGCGGTCATTCGCGAGCTCGTGCAGACCGCTTACGATCACGGGGCGGTGTTTCTCCTCGAAACCTACGTCAACAATGTGGTCGGCTCGGTCAACGAGACGCTGCGCATGTTCAGCGCCATCGATCACAGCTCACTCGGCCTGCTCATGGACCCCACCAATTATTTCGAAGCGCACAACATCGGCGACATGGACGGGGAGCTCAATCGCGTGTTCAACGCGCTCGCAGGCAAGATCAAGATCGCCCACGCAAAGGACGTAAAACTGGCTGGGGCGGACAAGTCGGAAAAGCACGCCGAATTGTTCGACGGGGCTGCCGAGAGCCATACATTCCGCGGCGTGGGCCAGATCGAATTGCCGGCGCCCGGACTCGGCTCGCTCAACTACGATCTCTACCTGCGCCGCCTTGCGGAGCGCCACCCGAACATTCCGATCATTATTGAACATCTTGACGAGAGCGACGTACCGCGCGCCAAGAAATTCATCGACGGCAAGCTGCGCGCGCTCGGGCTCTAAAGGCCCCGCTCAAGCGCCTTGCCCCCCGGCTCGCGCTCTGGCATGCTAGCAGCCAATCGCCCCGGCAGACCTTGGGGCGCGGGCGTCCGTGAGAGAACGGACGCAAAGAGGGAGGATTGTGGAATGAACAATGGAACTCGCCTGGCGGCGCTGACCTTCGCCGGGCTTTTGCTGTCTTCGGTGGCCTGGGCGGGCCCGAAGGTCGTTTCCGGCCCCGGCGCCGATCCGGAGTGCTTCAAGCCCTGGTCGGACAAGACGAAGTTCCTCCAGTGGGAGAAGAGGCCCGGACCCTACAAGATCGCGCTCGCCAACGGCTTCGTCGGCAACACCTGGCGCATCCAGATGATCAAGACCGCCAAGGCCTTCGCCGAGGAGCCGGACATTAAAAAATACATCAAGGAGTTCAAGGTCGTCTCCACCGGCACCGACGCCGCGGCGCAGCTCGGCGCGATCGAGGACTTCATCAACCAGGGCTATGACGCGATCATCGTCAACGCCGTCTCGCCCGAGGGCTTCGACCGCATCATCCGCCTCGCCGACAAGAACAATGTCGTGGTTGTTCCCTTCGACAACGTGCTCGACACCGACAAGGTGATGGAGGTCAACGAGGACCAGACGGAAATGGGCCGTATGTCGGCCGAGTTCCTGCTGAAGGAAATGGGCAAGACGTCGGGAGACATCCTCGAAGTGCGCGGCCTGCCCGGCAATTCGGTCGACCGCGACCGCCATGAGGGCTTTACCGAGGTGATGACCAAGGCGCCGAACAAGTTCAACATCACCCAGGTGGTCGGCAACTGGGACACCGGCACGTCGCAGAAGGTGACGGCTGACGCGCTCGCGGTGCACCCGCATTTCGACGGCATCTTCAGCCAGGGCGGCGACGACGGAACGGTGCAGGCGTTCATCGACGCCAAGCGTCCGTTCGTGCCCTTCGCTGGCGAGGGCGAGAACGAGTTTCGCAAGCAGATCGCCGAATATTCGAAGGACGGGCTCAAGGGCATGTCCTACGGACAATCGCCGGCGCTGGTCGCGATCTCCATCAAGGCGGCGATCGAGGCGCTCCAGGGCAAGGTGATGCCGCAGCTGATCTCGATCCCGATCCCGGTGGCGACCTACCAGGATCTCAAGGCCGGCACGAACTATTGGCCGGACCTCAAGGTGGGCTTCTTCGCGCCGAACCAGTTCACCCCGTGCGGGGTGAATTTCACCGCGCCGGAAATCATGGCGCAAAGCGAGAAGAACACGAAGTAGCCGCCATAAAGGCGATCAGCACGCCTCCGCCCGGTCTGGCGCCGGGCGGAGCATCCGCCGCCGGAAGCGGCGCTCGCCGCCCATTCTCGTCGAGGCCGATCATGGCGGACGCGCCGCAAGGCGATTTTCTTGTCCTCTCCGGAATATCCAAGCGTTACGGCGGCGTGCGCGCGCTCGAGAACGTGGATTTCGCTTGCGCGCGCGGCGCTATCCACGCGGTGCTGGGCGAGAACGGCGCGGGCAAGTCGACGCTGATCAAGATCGTCGCGGGTGTTGTCCACCCGGACTCCGGGACGATCGCGCTCGACGGCCGCGTGCGTCAGTTCGCGAGCCCCTCGGCCGCGACGGCCGCTGGGATCGTCTGCATCTTCCAGGAACTGTCGTTGATGCCAGACTTGTCCGTCGCCGACAACATTTCGATCGCCGCGCCGCCGCGGCGCTTCGGCATGATCGATGCGCGCGCCCAGCGGCGCCGGGCCGAGGCTCTCCTGGCCGAAGTCGGCTGCGAGGACGTCAACCCGCTGCTGCGGATCCGAGATCTGCCGCTGTCGCGCCGGCAGATGGTCGAGATCGCCAAGGCGCTCGGCCAGAAACCGAAGCTCCTCATCCTCGACGAGGCGACGTCGGCGCTGACCAGCGCGGATGTCGAGAGGGTTTACACGCTCCTGGCCCGGCTCAAGGCGGAGAACGTCGCCATCCTCTATATCTCGCACCGCATGCACGAGGTCGACGCGCTGGCCGACCGCGCCTCGGTGTTTCGCAACGGTCGCCACATCGAGACTTTCGACAAGGGCCGGCGTTCGACCGCGGAGATCGTGCAGCTGATGATCGGTCGCGACATCGCCACGCAATATCCGCCGAAGCCCAAACCGGTCCGCTCCGCGCCGGCGCTCAAGGTCGAGCGGCTCGGATGGGAAGACAAGTTAGCCGACATCTCGCTCGAGGTCGGCGCGCGCGAGATCGTCGGCCTTGGCGGGCTTGACGGGCAGGGGCAGAAGACCCTGCTGCTCGCCCTGTTCGGCGTCTTGCGCGGCGTGACCGGCGCGATCGCGGTCAATGGCCGCCGCGTCCGGCCCGGCTCCCCGGCCCAGGCCAAGGCGCCTGACGTCGGCATCGCTCTCGTGCCCGAGGACCGGAAGACGGAAGGCCTGATGCTGCCGATGTCGATCGCCGACAACCTGACCATCGCTTCGCTCGGGGCGATGTCGGTCGGCCCGTTCGTCGACGCCGGCAAGGAGGCGGAGGCGGTCGATTCGGCGATCGAGCGCCTCAAGATCAAGATCGGTTCGAAGGACGATGCGGTCTCGACGCTCTCCGGCGGCAACCAGCAGAAGGTGGTGATCGCCAAGTGGCTGATGACCGGGCCGCGCATCATCCTGCTCAACGATCCGACGCGCGGCATCGACGTCGGCACCAAGCAGGAGCTCTACCGGCTGATGCGCGAGCTTGCCGACCAGGGAGCGGCGATCCTGTTCTATTCGACCGACTATGACGAGCTGATCGGCTGCTGCGACCGGGTCGCCATCATGTACGACGGGCGCATCGTGCGCGAACTCGCAGGCGACGAATTGAACGAGACCAATATCGTCGCCAGCTCGCTCAACATCGGCGCCGCTTCCTCGCCGGGCGCGCAGGGCGAGGCTGCTCATGTCTGATCTTGCCATCAAGGTCCGCCAGAACTTCGCCTTCCTTACGGCGGTCGTGCTGTTCGTGATCGTTTACATCCTCTACAACTTCGCCCATCCCAAGGGCTTCTCCTCGGCGGTGTTCATTCAGAACAGCAACGAGGTGTTTGCGCTGGCGCTGGTCGCGATGGCGCAGACCGTTCCGGTTCTCGCAGCCGGCCTCGACCTTTCGGTCGGCGCCTCGATGACGATGGTCGCCTGCTTCGCGAGCTATCTTCTGAGCGGGGCGCCCACGCCGCTTGGGCTGGACCTCGGCGGATGGCAGGTTGCGCTCGGGATCTTTCCCGGAGGCGTGACGGGGATCGTGCTCGGCGTCGTCATCTGCCTTTTGATCGGCGCTGTCGCCGGGCTCATCAATGGCGCGATCGTGGTCTACGGCCGCATCCAGCCGATCATCGCCACGCTCGCGACCGGCGCCATCTACATCGGCCTCGCGCTCTTTCTGCGCCCGCAGCCCGGCGGCAAGGTCAACGACGACCTCAACTGGGCGCTCACCAATGCGCTCGGCGATTTCGCCTCGACCGTCCATATCTTCAACGACGGAGCGGCGCCCTGGTTTGCTCCCTTCGCCGGCATCCCAACGCCTTTCGTCCTCCTGGTGTTGATCGTTGTCCTGGTCTGGATTCCGTTCAGCCGCACGGTCACCGGCCGGACCATCTATGCGATCGGCTCGGCGGAAGGCGCAGCCTACATGTCCGGCCTCGACATCAACCGCGCCAGGATCGCCGCCTTCACCCTCGGCGGCTTCTTCGCCGGATGCGGCGGGCTCTTTCTCGCCATTCAGACCTCCTCGGGCAACGCCGACATTCCCCAGGCCGGCGCCTATACCTTGAACTCGATCGCCGCGGTGGTGATCGGCGGCACGTCGCTTCTGGGCGGCGCCGGCGGCGCGATCGGCTCGGTGTTCGGCGCGCTGATCCTGCGCGTCATCTCCTACTTCTTCCGCATTTTCGACGTCGCGCCGCTGCTTCAGCCGCTGTTCGAGGGGATCATCCTGCTCGCCGCGGTCAGCATCGGGGCCTTGCGCGTGCTGCGGGTGAAGAACACGCTGGAGCTCTTCCGGTGAGCGCGCTTCCCGCCATCCTCAAGCCGTCGCGCGACGACCGGCCGATCCTGATCGCGGCGCTGTTCATCGTCGCGATCCTGATCGCCGGAACCGCGTACACCTGGCAGCACTTTGGCAGCGCGCCCCTGCTCTCGCCGAACTATCTCCTCCAGCAGCTGCAGATCGGCGCCTTCCTCGGCGTCGTCGCGGCTGGCCAGATGGTGGTCATTCTGATCGCGCAGATCGACCTTTCCGTCCCATGGACGCTGACCGCCGCGGCGATGATGGCGACCGCGGTCGGCGGGGTGTGGGCGATTCCGGTCGGTCTCGCGGTCGGCCTCATCGTCGGCCTGGTCAACGGGCTCGGCGTCGCCTACCTCCGCGTTCCCTCGATGATCTTCACCCTCGGCGTCAACGCGGTCATGCGCGGACTGATGGTCGCCCATACCGGAGGCTTCGCTCCCGACACCGCCGCCACCGATCTCATGCGGACGCTGGCCTCCGGACACCTCCTTGGGATCCCCGCCGCGCTGTTCGTCTGGCTCGCGGTCTCCGCGATCGTCGCCGTGATCCTGCAGCGCACATTGCTCGGCCGCGCGATCTACGCGCTCGGCAACAAGGAGTCGGCCGCCTATCTCGCCGGCGTCAACACCAAGGGCGTCACCGTGACCTGCTTCGCCATGTGCGGCCTCACCGCCGCTCTCGCCGGCGTCCTTCTCGCCGGCTATTCGCAGAAGGCCTATCAGGGGATGGGCGACGCCTACCTCCTGCCCGGCATCGCAGCGGTGGTCATCGGCGGGACCAACATCCTCGGCGGGCGTGGACGCTATCTGGGAACGCTGGTCGGCGTGATCCTGATCGTCCTGCTCAACAGCGTCCTCTCGATCATGGAGATGCCGGAAGCCGGGCGGCAAGTGATCTACGGCGGCGTGATCATACTGATGCTGCTCGTCTACGGACGCTCGGAGCAGGTGACGAGCTGACCGCTGGGCCATAAGAGTCGCTTTCTTGTGATCCGGGCGCGCTTGCCGCCGGGGGTTCGCGAAGGAGGCGAGGGATGGCCACGGTGAGGCTCTGGACCGACGCGGAGGCGGAAGCGCGCCCGGAAGTCAAAGCGGTTTTCGACGATATAAGAGCCACGCGGAAGTCGGACTTCGTCAACAATTTCTGGCGGGGCCTGGCCAACCAGCCGGAGGTTCTTGAACGCACCTGGAACAATCTGAAAGCGGTGATGGGCGCGCCCGGACCGCTCGATCCTGTGACCCGGGAACTGATCTACATCGCCGTTTCCATAACCAACGGGTGCTCCTACTGCATCCATTCGCATACGGCGGCGGCCCGCGCGAAGGGGATGACCGACGCGCAACACGCCGATTTTCTGGCGGTGGTGGCCATGGCCTCGCAGACCAACGCGCTGGCGACGGGCCTGCAAGTGCCGGTCGACCCGGCCTTCCTCATCGAGAGCTAACCAAGGGGCTCGCACGCGCCGGGCCTTGCGGGGACGGCGGTCGGCGGAGACGTTTGGATTTCGGAGCGCCGCCAACAAAAAGCCCGCCCGGATCGCTCCGGACGGGCTTTGTTCGCTGACTGGCGGAGAAGCTACTTCGCCTTCTCGGCCTTGTCGCGGGCTTTGAGCGCTGCGCCAAGAATGTCGCCCAGCGAAGCGCCCGAATCGGCCGAGCCGTATTGGGCGATCGCCTCCTTCTCCTCGGCGACTTCGAGCGCCTTGATCGACACGGCGATCTTGCGCGCCTTGCGGTCGAACTGGGTGACGCGCGCGTCGACCTTCTCGCCGACCGAGAAGCGCTCCGGCCGCTGATCGCCGCGGTCGCGCGCGAGCTCGCTGCGCTTGATGAAGGCGGCAAGCTCCGTGCCCACGATCTTCACTTCGAGCCCGCCGTCCTTGACCTCGACGACCTCGCAGGTGACGACCGAGCCCTTGCGCAGGTCGCCCCCCTCGCCTTCCTCGCCGGCCTTCCTGGCGGAGAACGGGTCGGCGGCCAATTGCTTGATCCCGATGGCGATGCGCTCTTTCTCGATATCGACGTCGAGCACCTTGGCGCTGACCTTGTCGCCCTTCTTGAAGTCCTCGATCGCCTGCTCGCCGGGACGGTTCCAGTCGAGATCGGAGAGGTGGACCATGCCGTCGACGTCGCCGTCGAGGCCGATGAAGAGGCCAAACTCGGTCTTGTTCTTGACCTCGCCCTCGACGGTCGACCCCACCGGATGCTTCTCGGCGAAGGCCTCCCACGGGTTCTGCAGCGTCTGTTTGAGGCCGAGCGAGATGCGGCGCTTGGCGGCGTCGACCTCGAGCACCTGCACCTCGACCTCCTGGCTGGTCGCGACGATCTTGCCGGGGTGAACGTTCTTCTTGGTCCACGACATTTCGGAGACGTGGATGAGACCCTCGATGCCGGGCTCGAGCTCGACGAACGCGCCGTAGTCGGCGATATTGGTGACGCGGCCCTTGAGCTTCTGGCCGACCGCGTAGCGCGCCTCGATGTTGGACCACGGATCTTCCTGCAACTGCTTCATGCCGAGCGAGATGCGGTGGGTCTCATGGTTGATCTTGATGATGCGGACCTTGACCTGCTGGCCGATGGTGAGCACCTCGCTCGGATGGTTGACGCGCCGCCAGGCGATGTCGGTCACGTGCAGGAGGCCGTCGATGCCGCCGAGGTCGACGAACGCGCCATAGTCGGTGAGGTTCTTGACCGTGCCGTCGATAACCTGCCCCTCGGCGAGGTTGGCGACGATCTCGTGACGCTGCTCGGCCCGGCTCTCCTCGAGCACGGTGCGGCGGGAGACGACGATATTGCCGCGGCGCCGGTCCATCTTGAGGATCTGAAAAGGCTGCGGCACGTTCATCAGGGGCCCCACGTCGCGCACCGGACGGATGTCGACCTGGCTGCGCGGCAGGAAGGCCACAGCGCCGTCGAGATCGACGGTGAAGCCGCCCTTGACCTGATTGAAGATCACGCCCTCGACCTTCTCGTTCTTCTCGAACGCCTGCTCGAGCTTGACCCAGCTCTCCTCGCGCCGCGCCTTGTCGCGCGAAATGACCGCTTCGCCGAGCGCGTTCTCGATCCGCTCGAGATAGACCTCAACCTCGTCGCCGAGGCCCGGCGCCGGGTCGCGTCCATGATTGGTGAATTCCTTGAGCGCCACGCGCCCTTCGGTCTTGAGGCCGACGTCGATGACGGCCATGTCCTTTTCGATCGCCACCACCTTGCCCTTGACGACCGTTCCCTCAAACGCTTCGTCGGCGCCGTAGGTCTCGTTGAGAAGCGCGGTGAAATCATCGCGCGTCGGCGCGAACGACTGTGTGGAAGCCATTGGTTCTCCTAATTGCGCCCAAGATTCGGGCCACGCCGGCTTTGGGTTCGTGTTGACGTTCAGGCGCCCGCCGCCCGGAAGAGCGCGCGAATGGCGCGATCCTCATCGCCGCTCCTTCGCGGCTTAGCCGGCGCATATCGGGCCGGCGGCGGAAGCCCGGTTCCTACGCCATATGGGAAGCCCACGGGGCGCGCGCCAGCCGCTAGCAGGAAAGCCCGCGGGATACAATGGCGAAAGGGGGGCGAAAGGTTCGGGGGCCTTGCGCGCCGCGCCAACTCCCCCGCCGCGCCCGCTTCCCAGGAACAGGGCGCAACTCTCTCGCGGAGACGCGGCGGCTTCGTCGAGCGCCGCTCTAGGTGAGCGGCTCGAGTTCGCGAATATCTTCGTTCCTGAGCGTGAACAGGCCGTCGTTCACCTGGCGCAGGGCGTCGAAAAACACCGAGATGTCGATGTCCTGGTCCTCGTCCTGATCTTCCAGCGGCTTGAACCGGCCGTGAAAAAAGGCGTATTCGATGCCGTCGATCAGATAGGGGACAATACCTTCCAGCCTGAACGCAAGCCTTTCCTCGCTCTTGTCGGCAAACCGATAGTTGAATCCCAGGATTTTCCGGATCTGGTAGACCTTGCCTTCCCGAAGATATTCATCAACGAAGCGATTTCTGACGCCGTCGATCGGTTGTGCATTGACGCACATGATCTTCTGGCCAACATGCCAATCGCGCATCTCATTCCCCATGCGGCCGCAGATATACTTTCGTAGCCGGTTCTTTCGTTTCCCAGCCACAATATAAACGGCAAGCGAGAATGTATGCGGTCCTTGTCAATTTGCAAATTAACAAAAGATTTCAATCCGGTTAAGTTCGTGTAAGGATATGATTTCTCCGATTGCTTACGCGAATTCATGAACTCTGCAGACGAACCCTGGGAAATGAGGCTCGCCATGCGCAAACCGCGCATCATCCCAGCCTGGCCCTTAAGCCGGCCTGATCGCGGGCCGCGAAAGGCGCGCCCCAATCGAGGCGCCAAAGGGAAGGAAGCGGAACGTCTCGCTCCCAGGCAGGCCCGTTCGCGGGCCTCATCAGACTGCTCGGCGTCGTGACGCCGTCAATCGTCGTTGCCGATGTCCGCCGCGATTCGAGAGCCCGCTTGCAAGCGCGCCGGGCGGCGACATAACCTCGCCCAGCCGACCGGCGCTCTTCATCAAGCGGACGGGAACGGCGAAGCGCGACAAGGAGAGAACGCCATGACCGTTACGATGCGCCGCCGGCAGGGGACGCGCTTGATGACAGCCGCCGCCTGCGCCTTGGCCGCCATGGCGCTGGCGCCTGGTCCGGCCCGCGCGGACGACAAGATCATCGTCGGGCTGATCACCAAGGAGAACACCAATCCATTCTTCGTGAAAATGAAGGAAGGCGCGCAAGAGAAGGCCAAGGAGCTCGGGGTCGATTTTCGCAGCCTCGCCGGCAAGTCCGATGGCGACAACACGGGCCAGGTGGACGCCATCGAGCGCTTGATGAACGCTGGCGCCAAAGCGATCCTGATCACCCCGAGCGACACCAAGGCAATCGTTCCGTCTGTCGAGCGCGCGCGCAAGGCGGGAATTCTGGTGATCGCGCTCGACACGCCGCTCGATCCTCCGAGCGCCGCCGACGCGACCTTCGCGACCGACAACCTCAAGGCCGGCGAACTGATCGGCCAGTGGGCCGCAAAGACGCTCGGCGACAAGGCGAAGGACGCCCGCATCGCCTATGTCGATGCGCTCGCGGATCAGCCCTCCGTGGACCGGATGCGCGACTTCGGCTTCTCGAAGGGTTTCGGCGTCGAGAACTCGAACTGGAAACAATACGGGCACGAGACCGACAAGCGCGTCGTCGGCCATCAGTGGGGCCAGGGCGCGGAACCCGGCGGCCGCGCGGCGATGGAGACGCTGCTCCAGAAGGATCCGAACATCAACGTCGTCTACACGATCAACGAGCCGACCGCGGCGGGCGCCTATGCCGCGCTGAAGGCCGCGGGCAAGGACAAAGGCGTCCTCATCGTGTCGGTCGACGGCGGATGCCCCGGAGTGAAGAACGTGGCCGCCGGCGTCATCGGCGCGACCGCCCAGCAATACCCGCTGCTGATGGCCTCCAAGGG
>DATGHB010000003.1:0-6514 GCA_035308265.1 Roseiarcus sp. | reverse complement strand
CGGTCCCGCCCTCGAAGCCGACACTGATCGAATAGACGTCGGCAAGCTGGAGGGTCGGCATCGGCAGGCTGATCGGATCGGTCACGACGCGAAACTGGCCGGCCGAGACCCCGTCGGTCGTCGCCTCGACCCGGTAGGTCTGGGAAAAGACCGGCTTCGGGTCGCCCTGTTTGGTTACCGTGATCTTCAACGGCGCGCTGAACGTCCCAGCCGCGCCGGCCGGCCCGATCACCACCTCGCCCGCCACCCCAATCTTGAGCGCCGCCTGCCCCGGGCCGGCGGGATCGCATTCGCGCGCGGTGTCGCCGATATTGAACTGGTAGCGCACGGAAGGATTGTCCGGTCCGCCGACGCGAAGCGCCGCGCCGCCGTCGGCGACGTCCACCTCGGGACAATTGATGTCCTGCGAGGCGACCGGCAGAACCTTCATCTTCTCGCCCGGACTGCGCGCGGGTTTGCCCGCCGTCTGCCGCGGGTCCACTCCCGCGTTGAGGCTCTGCACGTTCGGATTCTGATGCGAGAAAAAACCTCCGACCGAGCTGCCGACTGAGCTGACAGCGCCGCAGCCGGCAAGAGCGAGCGCGGTCGAAAGAAGCGCGATACGAAGGAGCGTTGCGCGAACCATGATTGCGGCTGACTTCGACAAGTGTTCGGTTGGGATTCGTTCGAAGGTTGCGCGGTGCTTATCGCGCCCGCGGCGTCAAGGCAATTGTTCGTAGGCTTCCTTGAAGCCGGCGAGCGGCGCCTGAATACCGACCCCCTGCTCCGGCGTCTGGAAGACGCCCAGCGTGGCCGTCTTTCCGGTCTTCAGCTTGTCGAGCAGGCTTTCGTCCATGGCGAGCTGGGCGATGCAGCCGTTGGGGACGCATTGCAGGAAGCTCAGGCGCCCCGCATCCGCGTTGTCGATCCGCAAGCTTATGCCGGGGGGAAGCAGCACCCCGAGCGGGGCGATCACGCGCATGAGGCGCGCCTTTCGGTCGGCGGTGTTGAGCACGATCACCACCAGAACCAGATTCGGCCGCTCCTGGTCAACGACGCTGAGCACGATCGCGCATTGCTCGTGAGCGGCGCCGGGCGGCGTTTCGCAACGGGTCGTCCAGTCGCCGTGCTTGCCCCTGACGGCGCCCTGCGCCTCCGGCCCGGCGGCAAGTCCGGGCGAAATGGCGAACGTGAGCCCGGCGATCAGGCTCAGAAGCGCAAGGCCCGCTCTCGATCGCTTCCTGGGGTTGAGCGCCGTCGTCCGCAAGGGCCATCCTTTCAGTGGTCGATAGAAGAGCGCAAAGATCGGTGAGAAGTCGCCGTTTCGCGGCTAAAGCCGAAAACCAGCGCGAAAATGAGGCGGGGAGATGGTGGGCGCTAGAGGGATTGAACCTCTGACCCCTACCATGTCAAGGTAGTGCTCTACCGCTGAGCTAAGCGCCCATCTCCAAGAGTCCCGAGCAAGGCTTAGCGCACTCGAGGGACGGCGGGGTATAGACGCTCGCGCCGCCCTGCGCAATGGTCGAGCGTCCCCAAGCCATCGGCAACGCCGCGCCTCCGCCTCACGCGCGATCGATCCGAGCGGCATAGCAGCCCCGCTTGGCGTAATGCGCATGGATGTAGGCGACGGCTGGATTGGCGAACAGGCGTTCGATCGGCGCCTTGAGCTCGCCTCCGCTGGTGAGGTCGGCGTCGATCATGTCGCCTTTGTCGTCAAAGGCGCGAAGCGAAATCGGCCGGCGCCACAAGACCTCCGGCGTCTCGTCTTGAGCTTGATAGGACGTCTCGGCCCATTCGCGCACGAAAATGGCGTGGCTCGCCCGGTAGGGCGTCTGCGCCGGCTGGTGGAGGTAGTTGAGCAGCAACAGCGCCTCCCCCTCATCGACGTCCCTGAGCTCGATGCGGTCGGGAAAGCCAGGCTTCGAGTCGGCGATCAGGCGCCTCACGCCGAGGCTTTGCAGTTCTTCATCGGCGAGTCCGTAGAAGCGCCGGAACGGCGCGGCGTCGAGACCGGTAATGCGGAAGGACATGGCGGTTTCCGTGAGTTCATGTTCACCGCATGGGCTTAGTTCGCGAGCGCGCGCAGCGCCTCCCGTTCCTTGCCTCGCAATCAGAAAAGAAACGTCACGCCGCGTCGTGAAAGATCACGCCCAGGGTGAAGCGCTCGCCGCTTTTGATCCGGCTCACCCCGTGGCGCAGATTGACCCGGTAGGCGCCGCGTGTCCCTTGCACGGGCCGCTCGCGCACGGCGAAGATCACTCCGTCGCCTTGGGCGAGGCTCACGACCTCGGCGCGCGACTGCATACGCGGCCGCTGCTCGGTCAGCACGAATTCGCCGCCCTCAAAGTCGCGTCCCGGCTCGGAGAGCAGGATCGCGAGTTGAAGCGGAAAGAGATGCTCGCCGTACACGTCCTGGTGCAGGCAATTGTAGTCGCCCGAACCATAGCGGAGCAGGAGCGGCGTCGGCCGGGTCTGGCGCGCCTCATGGCAGCGGGCGCGGAACGCTTCGTGCTCCGCGGGATAGCGGACAGAAATCCCCATCGCCTCATTCCACCGGTCGGCGATCGGTGCGAGCCTCGAATAGAAGCCGCGGCGAAGCGCCGCGATCGGCTCCGGCAGCGGCTCGGCGAAGTACTTGTACTCGCCGCGGCCAAAGCCGTGTTTCGCCATCACGATGCGCGAGCGGAAGCGGGCGTCGTTCGGATAGAGCGCTTGAAGCTCGCGGCACGTCTCGCGCGACATCAGCTTCGGCGCAACCGCTGCGCCATAGGCGTCGAGATCGCGCTCTATGCCTGACCAGTCGAGTGCGCCGAGCGGGATCGCCGCCTCCCACACGGAGACGGATCGAGCGAGCGCCTCCATCACGCCGCCTCGCGGGCGATAAGCTCGCGCTTGCGCTCGATTCCCCAGCGATAGCCGGAGAGGTCTCCGTCCGTGCGCACCACGCGATGGCAGGGGATCGCGACCGCGACCGGGTTGGCCCCGCAGGCTTGCGCGACCGCCCGAACCGCCCTGGGCCTGCCGATCGCGCGCGCGATCTCCTTGTAGGTCGCCGTTTGGCCTGGCGGAATGGCGCAGAGCGCCGCCCACACCCGCTGCTGGAAGGCGGTGCCGCGGATGTCGAGCGGTAGATCGACCCGCTGCCCCGGCGCCTCGACCAGCCCGACCACGCGCGCGACCATGCGCTCGAACTCAGGATCGCCTCCGATCAGCTCGGCGCGGGGAAAGCGGTCCTGCAATTCGCGCAACAGGCGATCGGGATCGTCGCCCAGCATGATCGCGCAAACCCCCTTGTCGGTCGCGGCGGCCAGCACCGCGCCGAGCGACGCCTCGCCGACCGCGAAGCGAATGACCTGGCCAGCCCCGCCCCGCCTGACCGCGCCCGGGGTCATGCCGAGCCGGGCCGCCGTTGTCTCATAGAACCGGCTCGAAGAATTGAACCCGGCGTCGTAGATCGCCTCGGTGATGGTGCTGGCTTTGCGCAGCTTCGCGGCCGCGCGGCGCGCCCTTTTCTCGGCCGCGTAGGCCTTGGGAGTGACGCCCGTCAGCATCTTGAACACGCGATGGAAATGGTGCGGGCTCAAGCCGGCGCCCGCCGCGAGCTCGGCAAGCCTCGGCGACTCCTCCGCGTCATCGATTCGCTCGCACGCCCGCCTCACCGCCTCGATTCGCGGATCGGGCGCGGCGGGCTCGTTTGGCCGGCAGCGCTGGCAGGCGCGATAGCCCGCCTTCTCGGCCGCCGCGGCGGTCTCGAAGAACGAGACGTTCTCCCGCTTCGCCGGCCGCGAGGCGCAGCTCGGGCGGCAATAGACGCCGGTGGTCCGGACCGCAAAGAAGAACTTCCCGTCGAAGGCCCGGTCGCGGCGCCGCACCGCGTCCCACCAGCTTTGTTCGTCACGACCGGGCGCTCTCACGATGTCGGCGTGGCGTGTTTCAATCATGGACATAGACATAAGCGCGGCTCCGGGTTTTGTCTTGCTCCCCCTGCCCCTATTCCGGTCCGCGCGCGGCCGAACTCCGCTCCTTGCGGTCCAATTCCGAACCCTGCTCAAAAGCATCAGAGGCGCGGGCGAAGGCGATGATGGTCTTGAGCCGTCGCTCGACCGGAGCGCTCGGCCCGCCGCGGGTGGGACGCCCGGCCCTAACCCCAGGCGGGCGCTAACCTGAAGCGCCCCGGAACCGCGCCAGGCGTCGCCCGTCATGACGCCTTGATCAGGTGCCACCCCGGCCCAGGATTGGCGCCGACCATTCCGCCGCCGATCAGTCTGGTCCCGTTCATGTCCCAGATCGCGGCTTGGCCGCTCGTGTTCTGGAAGAGGATGTCGGCGTGGCCGTCGCCATTGTAGTCTCCGGTTCCGATCGCGTGCCAGCTCGGCCCGGAATTGAGGCCGACAACTCCGCCGGCGATCAGGTTCAACCCGTTCATTTCCCAGATCGCGACCTGGCCGCTGCTCGTGTTCTGGAAGAGGATGTCGGAATGCCCGTCGCCGTAGAAATCGCCGGTTCCAACCGCCTTCCAGCTTGGCCCTGGATTGGCGCTCACAGTTCCGCCGCCGATCAGCTTGTTCCCGTTCATCTCCCAGATCGCGACCTGGCCGGTGCTGGCGTTCTGCAAGAGGATGTCGGAATCGGCGTCGCCGTTGAAATCTCCGGTTCCGATCGCCTTCCAGCTCGGCCCGGGACTGGCGCCGACCACTCCGCCGCCGACCACATTGGTCCCGTTCATTTCCCACACCGCGACCTGCCCGTTCGTGTTCTGCAACAGGATGTCGGAAAGGCCGTCGCCGTTGAAATCCCCGGTTCCGACCGCCTTCCAGCTCGGCCCGGGATTGGAAGCGATGCTCCCGCCGCCGATTATGCTGGTCCCGTTCATTTCCCAGATGGCGGCCTGACCGTTCGCGTTCTGCAACAGGATGTCGGAAAGGCCGTTGCCGGTGAAATCTCCCGTTGCGATATCCTTCCAACCCGGCCCAGGATTGGGGCCAGCGGATCCGCCGCCTGTCACCTCGGCGCCGTTCGTTTCCCAGATCGCAGCCTGACCGTTCGCGTTCTGCCACAGGATGTCGGAAAGGCCGTCGCCGGTGAAGTCGGAGGGGACCGGCGCGCCGATGGCGGTGATCCCGCCGCTTTCTCTGACGATGCCGTGGATCACGCCATTGTTGGTGAAGCCGCCGCTGAACACGATGCTGCCGGAAAGCACGTGGATCGCGCCATTGTTGACGAAATTCGTCGTGACGTCGCTGACCCCGCCGCCGCCCGTCTTCTCGACGAGGCCGTTGTTGACGAACTGGGTCGGGGGCGCGCCGGAGATGTTCGTGTTGCCGACAATATCGTAGGCGCCCGCGTTGGTGACACGAACCGATCCGTTGAGCGTGGCGCCGCCGGTCACGTCCTCGAGGCCCGACAGCGCTGCGTCGCCGCCGAAAACAAGCGACAGCGCGCCCAAGATTGTTCCCGAGAAATCCGCCGCATCCAGCGTGAGCGTCGCGGCGGCGCCGGTGTCGGTGACCGAGCCCGCGCCCAGGAGGTTGTTGACGGTCGCGTTGAATCCCCCGAGATCGAGGGTTGCGCCGGCGGCGACCGTGGTTTGCGGGCTGTTGCTGAAAAGGGAGGAAAACCGGCTGTCCGCGCCCTCGAGCGCGCCGGCCTGAATAGTGATGTCGCCGACCGGGGTATTGATGATGCTGCCGGCCCCGGTATGCCAGAGGATGGTCCCGCCCTCCCCCGCAGCGCCGAAATTCAGGATCGTGTTCGCGGCGAGCTGATAACTCGACGAGTTTTCGTTCAGCGTCGTCCCATTCGCGGCGGCGATCGTGACATTTCCCGACAGACTGAGCGCGTTGGCGAAGGTCGCGTTCGCGGTCCCGAGGAGTTCGCCTCCGTTCACGGTGACCGCGCCGGTTCCCAGCGCGCCGGCGGCGCCGATGGCGAGCGTCGCCGCCCCAACGCTGACGCTGCCGATAGTGTTCGCCTCGTTGAGCGACACGAAGCCGGAATCGACGGTCAGCGCGCCTGAGACCGTCAGCGAGCCCGCGTCTTCGAAGAGCGCCGCCTGCCCGGCGTCGAAGGTGAGCGAATTCGCTTCATCCGCGCTGCTGATCGTGACGAGATAGGAGCCTGGCGCCGAAAAAGTGACGTCATCGGCCGAGGTCGGGACCGCGCCCGTCGACCAGTCCGTGGCGAGGTCCCAGTCGCCGTCGACCCCGTTCCAGCTGATGGCGGTCATGTCTTCCGCTCCCTGCCGCAAACGGCGCCCGTTGGGGCGCCGCATCCCGCGAATGGCTGAGCGTACGAATTCGCTGTTACGAATATCCTCTGTTGTTAGGTCGACAGTTTACGAATTGCGTTAAGGCGCCCCATGGGGACAGTTTATGAATTGCAAAAATTACGCGGGCTGGCGCCAGTTTGACCGCTCTCATTGCAGCACGGTGCGATCGGGCTCGGCCTCCGCGACCTTGGCGCTTCCTGACGCAGCCGGCGCCGCGGCGCTTCGATCGAAGCCGCAGGGCTCAGAAGCAGCGCCCTCTCGCCAAGG
>DATGHB010000002.1:0-9318 GCA_035308265.1 Roseiarcus sp. | reverse complement strand
TGACCCCAAAGCGCTGGCGCGCACGCTCATTCAGACCTTCCTGCGGACCGCGCTGCGCGACGGATTTTTTCACGCCGACATGCATCAGGGGAATTTCTTCGTCGACGGCGATGGCCGCATTGTCGCGGTCGATTTCGGCATTATGGGCAGGCTCGGGCGCAAGGAGCGACGGTTCCTGGCGGAAATCCTCTACGGTTTCATCCGCCGGGACTACCTCCGGGTGGCAGAGGTCCATTTCGAGGCGGGTTACGTGCCGTCGTCCTACCGGGTCGAAGACTTCGCCCAGGCGCTCCGCGCCATCGGCGAGCCGATCCATTCCCGCACCGCCGATCAGATCTCGATGGCGAAGCTCTTGACCCTCCTGTTCGAAATCACCGCCTTGTTCGAAATGACCACCAGGGTCGAACTGGTGATGCTGCAGAAGACGATGGTGGTGGTCGAGGGCGTGGCGCGAAAACTCGACCCTCAGCTCAACATGTGGTCGACGGCCGAGCCGGTGGTCGGCGCCTGGATTGCGCAAAACCTCGGGCCCGTCGGGCGCCTCGAAGACGCCGGACGGGCCCTGTCTTCTGTCGTCGCCTTCCTTGCCGACGCGCCGCGGCGCCTCGAGCAGATCGCCGCGAAATTCGAGACTGACAGCGAAAACGAAATTGCCAAAGTCGTTCCCGAACTCACGCTCCGGTTGGGGCTTACCTTTGTTTTGACTGGAGTTTTACTGGCGCTCCTGTGCGTGGCCGCGTACCGATGGGTCTTGTAGCGCGGCGAACGGGCGGGCGCCGATGTTTTTGGCGAAACCTGAGCGAAATCAAAGCAATCGAGGGCCCGGCGGCGGCCAAAAAACGCCGGGCGCGGCGGGCGATCCTTGAACTTCGCCTCGCAACACCACAATTATGTTAATTGTCACTTCGTTTACGTTCATGGCATTCCTCCGCGCCTTGAGGGCCCTACCGCTGCGGTGGGCCGGGGGCAGAAGCGGATAAGAACGCAGATGGACGTTTCACGCGCTGTCTCCCTGATCTCCCATGTGTCGGGGACCCAATTCCGCCGCGGCGAACTGGCCTAGGCGAGATGCCCATGACCGGCGTTAAGACGTCACGCGCCCGAATTCTCCTGATTATAAGTGGAGGAATCGCGGCTTACAAATCGCTTGAATTGATTCGACGCCTCAAAGACCGCGGCGCCGCGGTCCAGGTTGTAATGACCGCAGCCGCGCGCCAGTTCATTTCCCCTCTGTCGGCGGCTACCCTCAGCGGCCAGCCGGTCCGCGACGACCTGTTCAGCCTGACCGACGAAGCGGCGATCGGCCATATCGAACTGTCGCGCGCCGCCGATCTCATCGTCGTCGCGCCGGCGAGCGCCCATATTCTCGCCCGGATGGCGGCCGGTCTCGCCGACGATCTGGCGACCACGCTCCTGCTCGCGACCGACAAACGGGTGCTGGCGGCCCCAGCGATGAACGTTCGCATGTGGCTCAATCCGGCGACCCGCCGCAACCTCGCGCAGCTCAAGGACGACGGCGTCCTCATTGTCGGTCCCGAATCGGGACCGATGGCCTGCGGCGAATTCGGTCCTGGCCGCATGGCCGAGCCGGAAGCGATCCTCGAGGCGATCGATGAAGCGCTGGGCGTCGAAGCGGCTCATAGCGATTCGCTCGCAGCCCCGCGGGGTGATTCGGGTCCGCTCGGCGGACGGCACGTCATTGTCACTTCGGGCCCGACCTACGAGCCGATTGACCCGGTCCGGTTCCTTGGAAATCGATCTTCCGGTAGACAAGGGCATGCAATTGCGCAAGCTGCTATCGGCGCCGGTGCAAAGGTAACACTGGTCACTGGCCCGGTCAGCCTGGCCGATCCGGCCGGCGCGGTGGTGATTCACGTCGGTTCGGCGTGCGAAATGCGGGACGCGGTGGAGGCTGCGCTGCCCGCCGACGCCTTCATCGCGGCGGCGGCGGTCGCCGACTGGCGGGCCGCGGGCGTCGCCCGTCAAAAGATCAAAAAGGGCGCCAAAGAGTCTCCGACTCTCCGGCTGGTCGAGAACCCCGATATCCTTGCCGAAGTCGCAAAGAATACGACAATGCGGCCAAAGGTCGTAATTGGCTTCGCCGCCGAGACTGAAAATATTACGGCGAATGCGACCGCCAAACTACAACGCAAGGGCTGTGATCTCGTGATCGCCAATAGTGTCGCTGAGGGAACATCGACTTTTGGCGGTGAAACCAATCAGGTTCAGGTGATCGATCCGGAGGGGCTCGAATCGTGGCCGCCGATGACCAAAGCCGAGGTCGCGGACGGAATAATCCGGCGCCTTGCTGTTGAATTGGCGAGGCGACAATGATCACGATTGGTTACCATCGATTACCACATGGTGAGGGGTTGCAATTGCCCTCCTATGCGAGCGAGGATGCTTCCGGCATGGACCTCGTGGCGGCCCTTCCGGCGGGTGAGGAGGTTGTCATGGCCCCCGGGTCGCGGGCGTTGATCGCGACCGGGATGGCGATCGAGGTGCCAAAAGGTTTTGAAGCGCAGATCCGGCCCCGTTCAGGGCTGGCTCTGAAAGATGGGGTGACAGTCCTCAACAGTCCGGGGACGATCGACGCGGATTATCGCGGCGAAATTGGCGTCATCCTCGTCAATTTTGGGGACAAGCCCTTTGTCGTTCGGCGGGGCGCGCGGATAGCGCAACTCGTCGTGTGCTCTGTGGAACGTGTAGCTCTCATTTTGAGCGAGCGTTTCACTTCGAGCGTCCGTGGCTCAAATGGATTCGGTTCCACCGGGCGTTCACAGTAGGAGGAAGACCATGAACTTATTGTCGCGACGGAGCGTACTCGCCATCGCCGCCGTTGTCGATGTCGCGTTGCATTCGCGCTCGGCTCCGGTTGCCGCCAAGGCGTTGGCTGCGCGTCACAAATTGCCTCCCCGCCATCTGGAGACATTGCTCCAGGGTCTGGTCCACGCCAAGATTCTCAAGGGCGTGCGCGGGCCGCGAGGAGGCTATGAGCTGGCGCGCGAGCGCCGGCGGGTCACGGTGGGCGAGATCGTGCGCACGGCCATGTCGCTAAGCACCGCCGATCCGGAAGATCTCGGCGCCAATTCGGTGCTGCTCGAGCGGGTGATCGATCCCGCCGTGCGCCGGGCCGGCGAGACCTTCCTCGCCAATCTCGATGCGATCACGGTCGAACAGATGTGCGAGACGGCCGAGAAGGCGCACGTGCTCGACGACGAGAAGGTCGCCGGCGATTTCGCGATCTGACATTGATATTTGCGGCATTGTATAGTTTTGCGCCGCATAAAATGTTAGCGTCGGGCCGCGCCTAACGGCGCGGCCCGACGGACATTTTGGAGCAGCGCGAATGACGGATGGAGACGCCCAGCGGCGAAAGCCGGGCCGCGGGAGGGTCTATGCGTCGATCACCGATACGATCGGCGACACGCCTCTCGTTCGCATCGACCGGATCGCCAGGGAGAAGGGCGTCGTCGCCCGCCTTCTGGCCAAGCTCGAGTTCTTCAATCCGATCGCCAGCGTCAAGGACCGCATCGGCGTTTCGATGGTCGACGCGCTCGAGGCGCAGGGCAAGATTTCGCCCGGCCGCGGCGTGCTGGTCGAGCCGACCTCCGGCAACACCGGAATTGCGCTCGCCTTCGTCGCGGCGGCGCGCGGCTACCGGCTCATTCTGGTGATGCCCGAATCGATGTCGACCGAGCGGCGCAAGATGCTGGCCCTGCTCGGGGCGGAACTGGTGCTCACTCCCGCCGCCCAGGGCATGAAGGGCTCGATCGCCAAGGCGCACGAGATCATCGAGGCCACGCCCGGCGCGGTCATGCCCCAGCAGTTCGAGAATCCCGCCAATCCCGAGATCCACCGCCGCACCACCGCGGAGGAGATCTGGAACGACACCGGCGGCGAGGTCGACATCGTCGTTTCCGGCGTCGGCACCGGGGGTACGATCACCGGAGTCGGCCAAGTCTTGAAGGCGCGCAAGCCTGGCCTGCGCATGGTCGCGGTCGAACCGGAGGATTCCGCCGTCCTCTCAGGCGGCGCGCCTGGGCCGCACAAGATTCAGGGGCTGGGCGCCGGCTTCATTCCCGCCATTCTCGACACCGGCGTGATCGACGAGATCGTCGTGGTCGGCAACCAGACGTCGTTCGACACCGCGCGCCTGGTGGCGCGGGTCGAAGGGATTCCGGTCGGCATCTCGTCGGGCGCGGCGATCGCCGCGGCGATCGACATCGGGCGCCGCCCGGAAAACGCGGGCAGGACGATCGTGATCATCGTCCCGTCATTCGCCGAGCGCTACCTGTCGACCGCGCTGTTCGAAGGGCTCTGAACGCCCGCGTCAGCTCTGGGGAGCGCTGGCGCGGGCTGCCGCATCAATGCGCCCGGAAGCCGCCGCCCCCGCCGTGAAAGCCGCCGCCGCCATGGAAGCCGCCGCCGCCATGGAAGCCGCCGCCTCGGTAAGCGCCATGGTACCCGCCGCGATAGCCGCCATGGTAATAGCCGCCGTGCCAGTAGCCGCCGCCGTGGTAATACCGGCGACCCCACCCATAGCCGCGCCAGTAGCCACCTCCGTAGTAGCCGCCGCCGTAATAGGGATAGCCGCCATAATAGTAGGGATACCCGCCGTAGTAGCCATAGCCGTAGCCATAGCCGGGGTAGACGCCGGTCGTGTCGCAACCGGCGAGCAGAACGGCGAGCGCCGCGACGGCCGCGCCGAGACAAATCCGACTCCGAACCATGGCTCTCTCTCCTTCCAATGGCCTGATCGATAGCCGACCGGACCGTTCTCCTCTCGCGCCCCAGCCTGGCGCCCCCTTCGCGGCGATGCTATGCCCGGACGCGGCGAACCGCCAGCGCGCTCGCGAGCCAAGACCTAATCCCGCGGATCGCGAATGAGTCGCGATCTGCTGTTCCGCGCATCGGCGCGGGCGCGCCATAGGGCGTTCCTAAGGGGGGAGGCGCATGTCGCTGATCGACCGCATCGCCGCCAATCCGCTGCCGTTCGCCCGGTTGCTCGGGATCGAGTTCATCAGCGCGGATAGGGACGCGCTTGCCGCGCGGATGACGATCAGGCCCGACCTGTGCACGATCGGGGGCATCGCCCATGGCGGGGCGATTATGAGCTTCGCCGACACGCTCGGCGCCGCCGCGGCCTTCATCAACCTGCCGGCGGAGGCCAAGGGAACGACGACCATCGAGAGCAAGACCAATTTCATCTCCGGCGCGCCGGCGGGCTCGACCGTGATCGGCCGCACGAGCCTCATCCATCGCGGCCGGCGGACCCAGGTCTGGCAGACCCGCGTGGTCACCGAAGCCGAGAAGCTGGTCGCGCTCGTCGTGCAGACCCAGATGAATCTCTGAGACTGCGACGGTGCGGATGACGCGGACCGGCTGCAGAGTCCGGATCCTGGCCATTTCGACGAAGGGTCGCCGACGGCCCTCACGCTGATTTTGCGAAACCGCCTCGCAATTCGGAGCGCGGCAAGTTCGCCCTCGCTTGAGCGCCTGGCGAACCGCCCAGGAACGCGCCCGCGTCGCTCGTCGGGCCCGATCATCGAGACGATCTCGTCGAGCTCCGAGCATTCCGAGCTTTTCCATGACCCGGCCCGCAGCGCTTCGAGACTAGGGTCAGGGTCTCGCCTGTTCGGCCAGGAATCGCGAAGCCGCGCGAAAGGTTTGAGATAGCGCTGCGCGACGGAGCCAAACATGTCACTGGCCTTTCCAGTTGACCGCCGAATGCAAAGCGGGGGCGAATTTCGGCCGGCGCCGTCGCGACGTTAGGCGAAGCGCGCAAAAGGTAGAGGGCCGGCGCGGCTTCAGGGCGACAAAGCTCCGAGAGCTTCGCCTCAACCGGCGGAGGCCTCGACCGGCAGCGGCTCAGACCGGCCAGACCGGCAAGCCAATAACCGCGCAAAACGTGCAGACGATGGCAAAACCAATCTTCCGCACGTCAAGGCGGCGAAGCTCTCCCAGACCTTGATGGCGTCCGGAGGCGCTCAAAGCACCACCAACATCACATGATCGATGAGATTGTCATCATCGACCCCGCGACGCGCCCTGGTCGTCGAGATCATCGAGGCCGTCGGCGGAAGCGGACGCGCCCAGGAGGGAGGGCTCTTCCCTCCCTCTTCGCGCGCCCTACCCCACCGCCGAGAGGGGGGTCGCGACCTCTTCCAGAGGTTTGCGCTCGGCGTTCACGGCGTAGAGCGCCGCGACGACGGCGGCGGCGAACATGAGGATGGCGGCGAAAACGTAGCCGCCGAAGATGCTCTCCCGCGACCCGCTCTCGATCAGCTTGCCGAAAACGACCGGCGCGGCGACGCCGCCGAGGCCGGTGCCGATGGCGTAAAAGATCGCGATGGCCAAAGCGCGGATCTCGATCGGGAAGGTCTCGCTGACGGTGAGATAAGCCGAACTCGCCGCCGGCGAAGCGACGAAGAAGACGATCATCCAGCCGGCGGTCTGGGCGGCGGCCGAAAGCAGGTCCCGCTCGAAGGCCAAGCCGACGGCGATCAGAAGCGCGCCGGAGAGCGCATAGGTCAGGGAGATCATGCGGCGCCGTCCATAAGTGTCGAACAGGCGCCCGAGAA
The DNA here is from genome assembly GCA_035308265.1 of Roseiarcus sp. Lineage (GTDB taxonomy): Bacteria > Pseudomonadota > Alphaproteobacteria > Rhizobiales > Beijerinckiaceae > Roseiarcus. The sequence continues at coordinate 2,734 of DATGHB010000002.1, read as the reverse complement.
CGACCGGCCCGAGGAAATTGCCGAGCGCGAAGGGCAGGATGTACCAGCCGACGGCGCCGGAGCTCACCGCGTAGAACTTGGTCAGGACGAGTGCATAGGTGAAGAAGATGGCGTTGTAGAAGAAGGCCTGCGCCGCCATCAGCGTGAGCCCGACCAGGGTCTGCACCCGATGGCGGTTGACGAGCGTGTCGAAAACTTCCTTGAGCGGGGTGTGGTCGCGCGAGCGCAACCGGATGGCGGCGCCAGGGGGAACGGGCTTCAGGTCCGCGCTCTCGTAGCGAAACCGCTCTTCGATCCCCGCGACGACCGCCTCGCCTTCCTTTTCCCGCCCGTGGATCACGAGCCAGCGCGGACTCTCCGGGATCCACATCCGCATGAAAAAGACGACGACGCCCAGAATGGCGCCGGTCAGGAACGCGAGTCGCCATCCGAAGTCCGAGGGGATGAGCGAAGGATTGAGCAATACGACCGCGACCAGGGCGCCAAGCGCCGCCCCGACCCAGAAACTGCCGTTGATCATGAGGTCGATGTGACCGCGGAAGCGCGCCGGGACCAATTCCTGGATGGTCGAATTGATGGCGGAATACTCGCCGCCGATGCCGCAGCCGGTCAGGAAACGGAACAGGAAGAAGGAGAAGCCGTTCCAGGCAAGCCCGGTGAGGGCGGTCGCCGTGAGATAGACCACGATGGTGGTGAAGAACAGCTTCTTGCGTCCGAGGCGGTCGGTCAGCCAGCCGAAGAACAGCGCGCCAATGACCGCGCCGAGCAGGTAGGCGCTGCCGGCGAGGCCGACCGCGGAATCCGAGAATCGAAGCGCCGGGCTTTCCTTCAGGGCGGGCGCGACCGAACCCGCCAGCGTCACTTCGAGTCCGTCGAGAATCCAGGTGATCCCCAAGGCGGCGATGACCAGGACATGGAAACGGCCCCAAGGCAGGCGCTCGAGACGAGCCGGAACAAGCGTCGAAACCTCACCCGGCCCACGCGTGGATGCCGCCGACATGAGTTCCCCGCTCCGTGCGCCCGCCTGAATGTGAAACGAGATCACGGGCGTAAGGTTGCATGATGGCGGCGGATGGGGAGCGCCGCGGCAATCGCCTATAGCGCCCGCTCCCACCGGTCGCGATAGGCCTCGAGCCCCGGCAGCGCCCAGGCGGGCGGAGCCTCGAGCCGCGGCGGCGCATGCGGCTCGCCCCAATGGGCGAGCATCGCGGCGCCCGCCGCGGCGCCGGCCGCCCGAGGCGCGACGACGACCCGGCGCGCCGGAAGCAGCGCCGCCAGAACGGCGGTGAAGGCGGGTGAGCGGGTGAAACCGCCTTCGACGATGAGATCCCCCGGCGCTTCGAGGTGCCGGAGCATGTGGGCGGTCATCAAAGCCACATAGAGGGTCGCGAGCGCCGCCCGCGCGTTCGGCGCTGTTGGCGCTTTGCCCTCGATGACGCCCTTGCGCGCGGCAAAGGGGCCGCCCTGATCGGAGAACGCGGGCAGGGCGAGCGCGCCCGAGCGAATCGCGGCGGCGACATCGGCTTCGTCCGCCTCCGCCGGCTTCTCGCCGGCAAGGACCGCGAATTCGCGCCCGCCCATGAAGCGCGCCGTCGGCGCCGGGACGCCGCGCACGTCGACGTTGGCCAGCATGTCGGCTTCAGGATCGAGCCGCCCCTTGCCCCCGACCGCCATGATGATGACCCAGGTTCCGGTCGAGATCACGGTGAACGGCTCGCGCCTCACGGTGAGATGCGGGATAAGGGAGGCGTTGGAATCATGGGCGCCGCTGATGACGCGCACGGTTGGCGCAAGCCCGGTCGCTGCGGCGATTTCCGGCTTGAGCGCCCCAAGCGTGTCCCAGGCCTTGCGCATCCGCGGGAAGAGCCGCCGCCAGCCGAGTTTGTCGACCAGGCTCGAGAGCCTGCCCTCCATCGGCCGCCACAGGTCCGTGTGTGAGGCGATGGAGGTGAACTCGGTCGCTGGAACGCCGCTCAGGCGCCACGACCAGTATTGCGGATAGGCGAGGAACGCGCGCGCGGCCGCGAACTCGGCCGGGAACCGGCGCTGAAGGTAGTAGACTTGGCGCCCGAGATTGAGTCCGCGCGGCAGGTTCGGCGACAGGGTCTCCTCGAACGGCGGCCGAACTTTGTCGTATTCGGCCGCGACGGCGGCGTCGATGTCGAACTCGTAGTCGACCGCAGGCAGCGCCTCGCGTTGGTCCGTGACCAGGACGCCCGCCGCGCCATGCGCCGAGATGGAGATCGCTTCGATGGGAAAACGTGCGCCGAGATCCTTCAGCGCGCCGATGACGAACGCAAAGGCGCCGTCGGTGTCGAGCTTGAGATAGGGCCATTGCGCGTCCGGGACGAGCGATCCGTTGGGATGGCCGCGCTCGGCCGCAACCGCGCCCGCGGCGTCGAACACGACGACCTTCATGTTGGTCTTGCCGATGTCGAAAACCGCGACGCAGCCGGTCATGCGCTAAGTCCAGATTGAAGGGCGTCGCGCTGCATGGAGGACTCCTCTCCCCGCATAGGGCGTTCGGAAGAACGCCCGTCTTTCGACGGGCTATGCGGGGCGAGGGGGAAGACTAGAAGTCGAACTTGTCGATGTTCTCCTTGGTGTAGATGAAGGGCGGGCCAAGCAGGATTTCGCTGCCGTTGACGACGTTCAGCTTGCCGAGCTTGCCAGCCTCGACCGACGTGTCGCCGGGCTTCAGCTTGTGGTCGACGACCGCGCGCATCACGTAAGT
>DATGHB010000001.1:0-10006 GCA_035308265.1 Roseiarcus sp. | reverse complement strand
CGGAATCATCTCCGAGCGCGACGTCGTGCGCGCCTTCGCCAAGGACGGCGCGAGGCTCGCCGACATGCACGTCCGCGACCTGATGACCCGCGAGGTCACGACCTGCGGGCAGGAAACGCCGATGGTGGAAGCCGAGAAGCTCATGAACAGTCACCGTGTCCGCCACTTGCCCGTGATGGACGGCTCGAAGCTCGTCGGCATGCTGTCGATCCGCGACGTGATGGTGTGGCGCCAGCAGGAAGCGCGCGACGAGGCCAACGTCCTGCGCGACGCCATGATCGCTGTCCGAAATCGCTGAGGCGGCCAGCGCCTCGGGGCGCCCTGAGTTCTTCCATCAGCGCCGATTCCCCTCGGGGATCGGAACCGGGCGACCTGTGGGCCGCTCTAGATAGACGTGGGTGCGCCCGCCCGCCGCCCAAGGGAGAGCCACGCAATGGCCGACGACGAGAGCGAAGCCAGCCCCCTGCCCGCGTCACGCGAACCGCCGCCGCGGGCCGTGACCCGGGTATCGCCGCTGGTGCGCCGGCTCGTCGCGCCCAACCCTTCGCCCTTCACCTTCAACGGCACCTGCAGTTACATTGTGGGCCACGGCAGGGTCGCGATCGTCGATCCGGGCCCTGAGGACGATGCGCATCTGAAGGCGCTGCTCGCGGCGGTCGAGGGCGAGCGGGTCGAGGCCATCCTCGTCACCCATACCCATCGCGATCACAGCCCCGGCGCAAGGAAGCTTCGCGCGGCGACCGGAGCGCGGGTGATCGGCGCCGCGCCGTTCGCGCCCCACGGCGACGGGTCGGAGGGCCTCGATTCCTCGCATGACCGCGACTATGCGCCGGACGCGGTTCTTGCCGATGGCGAGCGATGGCAGGGCGCGGGCTTTGCGATCGAGGCCGTCGCCACGCCCGGCCATTGCGCCAATCACCTGTGCTTCGCGCTTCTCGAGGAAGGCGCGCTCCTGTCCGGCGATCACGTCATGGCCTGGTCGACCTCGGTGGTCGCGCCCCCCGACGGCTCGATGCGAGCCTATATGGACTCGCTCGACAAGCTGCGCGCTCGGGCCGAGACGGTCTACTGGCCTGGCCATGGCGGCCCGGTCGTCGAGCCACAGCGCTACTTGCGCGCGCTGATCCATCACCGGCGCCAGCGGGAAGCCTCGATCCTGAGCGCGCTTCAGGAGGGCGCGGGGACGGTTCCCGCGCTCGTCGCCAGGGTCTATGCGGGCCTCGACCCGTCGCTCACCCGCGCGGCCGGCCTCTCGACCCTCGCCCATCTGATCGACCTCGCCGAGCGCGGCGCGGTGGCGAGCGAAGCGGCCGGCGGCGAGACGCGCTTCCGTCTGGCCTGAGACCAGGGGCGCCGACACAACCGCTGCAACCGCACGCCGCCAGGCAGCAGCCAATAAACGCCATGCAACCGCCCATAAACGCGCCTAAGCGCTAGTAAATTTGCTGACGTTTGCTAGCGCTCATTTTTCCGAATCGGGCCTTCTCAATGGGTTACATCCGAAAAAAATAAAAAAACTTCCACTCCGGCCCTTGGCTCTTCCTCAGGTTGTGCGACGTTCTCGCGCGGTCTTCCTCATCTTCCTCTTCCCTTTGTCCGACTCCCGCGCGGGGCGCGGCCTTCTTTCTGCTCAATATAAACATTGAACCCAATAATTCTGATTTTGTCAAGACAATTCCGCATGACGGGCGATCACCGGACAAGCCTGCCCATGATTGATCAGAAAAGCTAAGGGCGATGGGCGGTGAGGGTCGATTTGAGGGATGAGTAAAGCGCCACCCTACTTCGGTCGCTGCAATTTCCAAGAGCGCCCTGCCGGCGACCATCGCCCCGCCCCTCACCCGGCCCTCTCCCCGCACAGCCCGTCGAGAGACGACGGCGTCTGACGACGCCCTATGCGGGGAGAGGGGGTTCGGGCGCGGCGGTTCCAGCCCCGCGCAAATGCTCTCGTCGGCGGCGGAGACGCCTCGGCTGAGCTTACTTCGCGGCGGCCGCGCCGCCGGCGGCGTAGCCGTTGCGGGCCGAGATCTGCTCGCCTTCGTCCTTGAAGGTCTTGTCGTCGTCGCCAAGCTGGACCGAGGGCATGCAATCGGGGTTGCAGGCGTAGGACATCCTCGACGGGCCGCTCTGCAGGACCAGCACGGTCTTCGCCGGCAGGACTCGGACCCGCCTTTCGTCGATGACCGATCCGGCGGTGTCGATGGCGATCAGGTTCGTCTCCCCGTAGCCCTTGCCGGTGATGACCATCGCATTATTGGTCTTGAGCATGGTCACGTCGGCGATCATCGGGTTGCCGACGATCAGCGTCGCCGTGCCCTGCGGCAGTTGTGCGACCTTGGCCTGGTCGAGGGTGACGGCGATCACGCCAGTCTCGGCGCGGGCTGGGGACGCGCCGGCGGCGACAATGAAGGCGGCGGCAAGCCAAAGACGCGACGACATCGAAAGCCCTCTCCCGGCCATGAGATCGGGTGTCATTTCGCGCGCCAATGATGAAGAAAGGCTCAACGCCCCGGGCGCTTCCCCAGCGTTATCTTAGAGCGCGCCGGGAAAAAACGGATGCCGGTTTTCGCAGCTGCAAAGCCATCAGGCGCGCCACCCCTCCACCGCCCTTCGGGCGGTCCCCCCTCCCCCATTTTCATGGGGGAGGATGAGGCCGGCAGCGGCGCCTTCTTTCGCGAAAAGGCGCGCGGTCAGAGCGACGGGAAAATCGCCGCGCCCTCGTCCGCCGAGGAGACCGCGCCGCGGAAGACGCCGAACAATTCGCGCCCGACGCCGGTATGGGATTGGGTGAGGTCGGCTTCGGCATGCGGCCTTCGGGCCCAGACATCGTCCGCGACCAGGATTTCGAGCCGGCCGGCGGGCGCGTCGAGCCGGATCACGTCGCCGTTCCTGATCTTGGCGATCGCGCCGCCCGCCGCCGCCTCCGGCGTCACATGGAGCGCGGACGGCACCTTGCCCGAGGCGCCGGAGAGGCGCCCGTCAGTGACCAGCGCCACCTTGTGCCCGCGGTCCTGGAGCACGCCCAAGGGCGGCATCAGCTTGTGCAGTTCCGGCATTCCGATCGCCTTCGGCCCCTGGAACCGCACCACGGCGATGAAGTCGCGGTTGAGTTCGCCGGCCCGGAAAGCCGCGTGCAGTTCCTCCTGGCTGTGAAACACCCTCGCCGGCGCTTCGATCGTATGGCGCTCGGGCGCGACCGCGGAAGTCTTGATGACCGCCCGCCCGAGCGGTCCCTCCAGCACCCTTAAACCCCCGTTTGGCTGAAAGGGATCGCGGGCCTCGCGCAACACGCTTCGGTCGCCGGACTGCGTCGCCGCCGGCGCCCATCGAACCGCGCCCTCGGCGTCGAGATGCGGTTCGACCGCATAGTCGCCAAGCTTGCCCCAGACGGTCTCGGCGTCCCCATGCAGGAGCCCGGCCCCGAGAAGCTCGCGGATCAGAAGGCCCATGCCGCCGGCGGCGTGGAAATGGTTCACGTCCGCCTTCCCGTTCGGATAGATCCGGGTCAGCAGCGGCGTCACTTCGGCAAGATCGGCGAAATCCTCCCATCTCAGCGCAATGCCGGCCGCCGCGGCCATCGCGATCAGGTGAATGGTGAGATTGGTCGAGCCGCCGGTGGCGTGAAGCCCGACGACGCCGTTGACGATCGCCCGCTCGTCGATGATGCGCCCGATCGGCGCAAACGCATTGCCGAGCGCGGTGATCTCGAGCGCGCGTTTTGTCCCGAGCGCGGTCAGCGCGTCGCGCAAGGGCGTATTGGGATTGACGAAGGACGCGCCCGGCAGATGCAGACCCATGATCTCCATCAGCATCTGGTTGGTGTTGGCCGTGCCGTAAAAGGTGCAGGTGCCGGGCGCGTGATAGGCCTCCGCTTCCGCTTTCAGAAGATCGGCCCGGGTCGCCTTGCCTTCGGCGTAGAGCTGGCGGAGCTTCGCCTTCTCCTCGTTGGGGAGGCCCGAGGGCATCGGCCCCGCGGGCAGGAAGACCGCCGGCAGATGGCCGAACGACAGCGCGCCGATCAGGAGGCCGGGCACGATCTTGTCGCAGATTCCGAGATAGACCGCGGCGTCGAACATATTGTGCGAGAGCGCGATCGCCGTGGAGAGCGCGATCACGTCGCGCGAGAAGAGGGAAAGCTCCATCCCCTTCTCGCCCTGGGTGACGCCGTCGCACATCGCCGGAACGCCGCCCGCGACTTGCGCCGAGGCGCCGACGGCGCGCGCCGCCTCCTTGATGAGGTCGGGAAAGCGCGAATAGGGCTGGTGGGCGGACAGCATGTCGTTGTACGCGGTGACGATCGCGAGATTGGCGCCCGTCCCGTCCCGCAGCGCCTCCTTGTCGCCCGTCCCGCAGGCGGCGAAGCCGTGGGCGAAATTGGCGCAGCCGAGTCGCTTGCGGGCGGGGCCCGTGGCGACGGCGGCGTCGATCCGCGCGAGGTAGGCCTGGCGTGAGGGGCGGCTCCGCCCGGCTATGCGGGCGGTCACCTCGCCGACGCGGGCGTTGAGCTGGGTGGTCATGGCGATGCCTCCTCGATCGGCCAGGCGGGCTGTCAAGGCCTTTCTAGCGGAAAGACGGGCGAGAAAAAGGACGGCCCGGAAGGGGGCGAAGCGATCGCCGCCGGCCAGCTAGGGATAGCGCCATCGGCGACCGTCATCGAGAGGAGCGAAGCGACGGCGCGATCCGGAAACGGCTGGGCGCCCCCTGCTGGGTCGACCTGAAACCATCCTGCTCCAGGAGCGATCCCGCCGCCGGGGGCCGGAGCCGGATCGCGTCAGTCCCGGCCGATCAGTTCTTCGGCTGCTCCTTCTCGTCCTTCTGGCTCTCGCCGGCGGGCGCTTCGGTCGCCGGCGCCGCGCCGGACGGCGTCTCGCCTTCCGCCGGTTTGGCGGCGTTCGGCTCGGGGGCGGTCATGATGTTCGCATAGTTCCCCTCGAACTTGGAATCCGCCAGCGCGGTCTTGGAAATCTCCTGCGCGCTCTTCCTGGCGATCTCGGCCCGGACCTCGCGCTTGGCGAACTCGTTCGCCTGATCGCCGGTCAGCGGCTTCTGGTCCACGGACGTCACCTTGAAGAAGGTGCCGTTGCCTCTCGCACGGATGAAGTAAACGTCGTCGGGCTTCCTTGCGTCCAGCGCCTTCAGCATCTCGGCGGGCATGGTGGCGCTGTCCAGGGCCGCCGTGCCGCGGCTGAATTTGACGCTCATTTCGTTCAGCTTGGCTTCAACCTGATCAAGCGACTTGAAATCCTTGGTCGCCGCGGTCAGGGCCTGCACGTCCTGGGGCAGCGCAAAGGAGATCTGATCGACCTGGAACAGCTCCCGCTGGGCGAACTGCTTGGGATGGCCCTGGATGTAGTCGTCGATTTCGGTCTTGGAGACCGCGCTCATCTTGCTCGACAGGTTGCGCTGGGCGAAGGCGCCGGCGAGGATCTGCTCGCGCGCGCGCAGGAGATCGAGATGCACGGTCGGCTCGCGATCGAGCTTCCCCGCGAGCGCCTGCTGCACCAGATACTTGCGTTCGACGATGCGCGCGAGCGCCGCCTTGATGACCTCGTCGGTGCGTTTGTCCGCCGGCACATTGGCGAGGCGAAGCTCGTTGTCGAGCTCCTGCTGAGTCACCTCGTCGGGGCCGATGTGAGCGATCACTTGCCCGACCACGGCCTCCGTCTCCTGCTTCTTGCCGCATCCGGCGAGCAGCATCGCCGCCGGCAGCGCGCAGGCGATCAGGGCGATGCGCCACCGGCGCCGAGACATTGGCGTTATCTGCAGCAAAGCTATTCTCCTGAGTAACAAGCGGAGCGACGCCCGGCGCCCTCTTAACGAATGGTTCCGCGGTCCGCGAGCGAAAAGCCGCGCCGGCGCCGCCCGGCCCTGATGCGCATCGTCCTGCTAGCACAACTTTCGGGGCGTTAGCATCGACGAATGTGTCGAGCGGCGAGGCCAATCCCCGTATTGCAGGCGCTGTTAGCGGGCCGCCGGGTCCCGAGGCCGCGCCGTCGCCGGCTGTGACGCGGCCCGCGGGGGGCTCACGGCAAGGCGATGACCTGCGGGTCCTGCCACCAGACGTTGAGCCAGCCGTAAATCGGGAACGGCTGGCTGTCGTCCTGCGACAATCCGGCCCAGGATTGAATCTGGTCCACGCTGGTGGGCCCGGCGACATTCTGATTGTCGAGCGGGCTCGAGGCGCTGGGCGAATCGTAGATGTCGGTCAGGATTCCACGGTTGAGGATGATCGCGGGCAGGATGTCGAGGGTGAGAAGATCGGCAATCTGCAGCGCGTCGATCACATAGGAATATTTCTGCCCGAGCTGGGACCATTGGACAGTCAGATCGTGCTTCGGCGGCAGCGAAGCCGGATGGAGATCGCCCAGCACGATCGCGATTCCGACCGTTCCGCCGCCTGCGTTGTAGACCTGGACGGCCACGCCGGCGCGGTGGGTGAAGTGATAGCTGACCATCAGCGTCGGCGGCGGGAGAACCGGATTGATTTTGATCGGCGGCGGCTGAACGAGCAGCTTGATGAACGGGCGGCCCTCATAGGGGGTGGTGAATATGGCCGGATGGGCCTCGACCCGCCACGACAATGGAATGCCGAGGATCGTCGTCTCGACCTTGGCGACTTCAGCCAGGAGATGGTCGATGAAGTTGCCTTCCGCGAATTGCTGACTGACCGTGTAGGGCCGCGACATGATCTGAAGCGACGTCATCTGCGAGCCGCCGCGAGCGCCGCGCGGACTCGGCGACGGCGTCGCCACCGCCATCATGAGCGGGGCGTGAATCTCGGTATGGAAATCGTTATGGCCGCAATCGACGATCCAGCGGCCGAAGGTCGCGATCCGCGCCCCATTGACGATCAGATTCTGGAACGTTGGCGGCACAAGGCCCTGGTCGGTCTCGACCCCGAGCACGCCTTTCGGGGCGTCAAGCCCGATGTCATGCGCGGCCTTGTTGGCCGCGACAAAGTCCGAGTCCTGCGCGCCCGTTCCGGGCGTGACGCCGGTGTTCGAAGCCGCAAGCAGGTCTTCGTACTGTGGATCGGGGACAATGTAATATTCGAAATCGAACCCGAACGGATGGACGAACCACACGTCGCCCTGGGACAGCTTGGGATTGGCCACTCCGGGCAGGTCGGGAATGACCACCCAGCCGGTCAGTCCGACCATCGGATTGTTGAGCGCCCCTTCCTTCTCGGCGCTCTGGTCATAGACCGACACCCATTCCCAGGGAGGCGGCGAGGTGATCCCGAGCGTCGAATCCCCGGTGAAGCTCAGCGACCAGTTCGGATCCTTCTCCGCCGGCGGGTAGGGGACGTTCTGATAGGTCGTGGTGAGAATCGAGGCCGGCGGCCCGCCGGTCGGCGCGGGCGGCGGCGAAGGCGCGGCCGGCCCCCACGGCGCGAGCACGCCCGCGGGCAGCGAACCGAGAATCGATGTGACCTGATTGCCCGGGAACGCGGCGAAGAGCTGATTGCGCTCCGTCGGATGGGCCTTCTTCAGCGCCGCCTTCACCTGCTCGACAGGAATCGTCTGGAGCGTCTCCAGGAGGATCGCCTCGTCCGAGGTCCCGGGCGGCGCCGACTTCAGCCGCTTGCGCAGCGTTTCGCCGAACAGCCCGGGCGGCGGCGGCTTTTTCGGCCGGCGCGTCTTCGTCCTGCGAATTGTTATGCGAGCCGGTTTCTTCGACGGCATGTCCGCCTCCCGCCATCACCCCCCGTTCCGTAGCTCCAGTCCCTCAAGCCCCGGCGGGCGCCGATGACCTCAGGCGGCGCCGATCGGCGCGGGCGGCGATGGCCAACAGGACGCAGACCAGCGCCAACGCGACGACGATCGCCCACTCGAATGAGCCGTTATGGTCGTCCGGATCGAAGCCGGTGAGCGCTTCGATCCAGTCCCGGGTGAAGAGCGTGAGAATCGCGAGAAAGCCGGACAAAGCCGCGAGTCCGGCCTCGATCCAAAAACGTATGCGAACGTTGGATGTCATGACCCCTCCCGTTCCGCCGTTCGTTTCTCTCCCTTGATCAAGCGCCGGCAGCTTCCGGCCGCAAGAACGCGCGCTCGACCTTCCGCCGAGCGGCGCAACTCGAAGTTAGCGCACAGCTGGCGGGTGATGTCAAAAGCGCCAGCCGATATGGATCCGGCATAAGGGATGAACAATGCTTGGGCGCTGAACAATTCTTCGGCGCCGCCGCTCGAATCTCCGGCGCCCACCTGCCCGAATCGTGGAAGTTGCGCTGGCACGCTCGTTGCAAAGTCGACTCCGGCCCCGGGCTGGGGTCGAGGTCCCCGCCGCCCTGCCTGGGCGGGCGCAAGCGACGAGGTTGAACCATGTCTTTGACGAGACGGATATTTCTATCCACGGCCGGCGCAGCCCTGGGAGGCGCGCTGGCGCTCGGGGCGCCCGCGGCTTTTGCCGCGGACGATACGATCAAGATCGGCATTCTGCATTCGCTGTCCGGCACGATGGCGATCAGCGAAACCACGCTCAAGGACGTGATGCTGATGCTGATCGACGAGCAGAACAAGAAGGGCGGCGTTCTCGGCAAGAAGCTCGAAGCCGTGGTCGTCGATCCCGCTTCGAACTGGCCGCTGTTCGCCGAGAAGGCCAGGGAGCTGATCGAAAAGGACAAGGTGTCGGTCGTGTTCGGCTGCTGGACTTCGGTGTCGCGCAAGTCGGTGCTGCCGGTGTTCAAGGAGCTCGATTCGATCCTCTTCTATCCGGTGCAATACGAGGGCGAGGAATCGGAGCGCAATGTCTTCTATACCGGCGCCGCGCCCAACCAGCAGGCGATTCCCGCCGTCGACTATCTGATGAGCGAGGACGGCGGCTCGGTGAAGCGATGGGTGCTGGAAGGCACCGACTACGTCTATCCGCGCACCACCAACAAGATCCTCGCCGCCTATCTCAAATTGAAAGGCGTGCCCGACGAGGACGTCATGATCAACTATACGCCGTTCGGCTTCTCCGACTGGCAGACGGAAGTCTCGAAGATCAAGGCCTTCGGCTCGGCGGGCAAGAAGACAGCGGTGGTGTCGACGATCAACGGCGACGCCAACGTGCCGTTCTACAAGGAGCTCGGCAACCAGGGAATCAAGGCGACCGACATCCCCGTCGTCGCCTTCTCGGTCGGCGAGGAGGAGCTCGCCGGCCTCGACACCAAGCCGCTGGTCGGCCACCTCGCGGCGTGGAACTACTTCGAGTCGATCGATACGCCCGCCAACAAGGCCTTCATCGCCAAATGGCATGAATTCACCAAGAAGCCGAACCGCACCACCAACGATCCGATGGAGGCCCACTACATCGGCTTCAACATGTGGGTGAAGGCGGTCGAGAAGGCGCAGAGCTTCGAGCCGGACAAGGTGATCGCCGCGATGATCGGCGTCTCGGTCCCGAACCTCACCGGCGGAACCGCCACGATGATGCCTAACCACCACATCACCAAGCCCGTCTACATCGGCGAGATCCAGGGCGATGGCCAATTCAATGTGGTCTGGCAGACGCCTGGAACCATCGTGGCGCAGGAATGGTCGCCCTATCTTCAGGGTTCGCGCGACCTGATCGCCGATTGGCGCAAGCCCATGTCGTGCGGCAATTTCAACGTCACGACGGGCAAGTGCGGCGGCTGACGTTGGCCGCAAGGCTCCTCTCCCCCTGTAGGGCGTCCGGAAGGACGCCCGTCTCCGGACGGGCTATGGGGGGAGAGGGCAGGCGAAGCCGCGCTTTGGCCGCCGTCCGTGCGCTCGCCGCCATCGCGCTCGTCGCATTCTCCGGCGCCGCACGCGCCGACGCGCTCGACGACACGCTCACCCGGTTTCTCGCCGACAAATTCTCGCAGAGTGAGAAGGCGGTCGGCGAATTGGCGGCTGAGGCTCCTGCGAACGCGGCGGCGATTCTGGAGGCGCTTGGCGACAATCGCCTCATGATCGATCCGGCCGATCATCTGGTCGCCGTGAAGACCGCCGCGGGCGCGATCCTCAACGCCAGGACAGGGACGCCCCTGCAAGGCGTCGAC